>CAKARM010000026.1:0-13347 GCA_916720585.1 uncultured Neisseria sp. | reverse complement strand
TGCCGAAGTCCTTACCCTGCTGCCGCATGCGAACTACCGTTCCGGCGATGTGGACAGCTTCGTCCAAGCCGCAAAAGACATTCTGGCGCGCAAAAACGACCCCGTTCAATCCGACGAAATCGTCCGCCGCTTCAAGCGCGACGTGGCGTACCAAAAAATCGTCAACCTGATTGAAAGATTAGCCCATGAGTAAATTCTTCAAACGCCTGTTTGACATCATCGCCTCCGCCTCAGGACTGATTTTCCTCTCGCCCGTATTTTTGATTTTGATATACCTTATCCGCAAAAACTTGGGCGAACCGGTATTCTTCACCCAAGAGCGGCCGGGCAAAGACGGCAAACCGTTTAAAATGATTAAATTCCGCTCCATGCGCGATGCGGTCGATAAAGACGGCAACCCGCTGCCCGACAGCGAGCGGCTGACCCCTTTCGGCAAGAAACTGCGTGCGACGAGCCTGGACGAACTTCCTGAGCTTTGGAACGTTCTAAAAGGAGAGATGAGCCTGGTCGGCCCAAGACCGCTGTTGATGAGCTACCTGCCGCTTTACAACGAATTTCAAAACCGCCGCCACGAAATGAGGCCCGGCGTAACCGGTTGGGCGCAGGTCAACGGGCGCAACGCGCTTTCGTGGGACGAAAAGTTCGCACACGATATTTGGTATATCGACCATTACAGTTTTTGGCTGGATATGAAAATCCTGTTTCTGACAGTCAAAAAAGTCTTTATCAAAGAAGGTATTTCGGCTGAGGGAGAAGCCACCATGCCCTATTTCACAGGAAATGACACTGATGCGAAAAAATAACGTACTTATCCTTTCCGCGGGAAGGCGCGTTGAATTGGTACAGGATTTTCAAACCGAAGCGGCCAAGTTTTCAGACGACGTCAAGATTTTGACGACGGATTTGGTGCCGCGTATGTCCTCCGCCTGCCACGTTTCGGACGGTTCGTTTGAAGTGCCGCTGATTAGCGCCGATTCATATATCGACAGCATTTTCGATCTGGCGGTACGCGAAAACATCGGTTTAATCATCCCGACCATAGACACCGAACTGCAAAAGCTGGCAGACGAACGCGAACGCTTCGAAGCGGCAGGCATCCACATCGTCGTTTCCGACTCGGACTTCATCGCGCAATGCCGCGACAAACGGAAAACTGCCAGTTTGTTTGCCCGCTACGGCATACGCTCGCCCGAAATTTACGACCGCGAGAAGCTGGTTTTCCCTTGCTTCGCCAAACCCTACGACGGCAGCCGCGCCATCGGTGCCAAACGGATCGACACGCCAGCCTGCCTGACGCCTGAAATCGTGGACGACCCCAAGCTGATGTTCTGCGAGCTTATCGACATCGAAAACGAATTTTCCGAATTTACCGTCGATATGTATTACGACCATGAAGGTCGTCTGAAATGCGCCATCCCGCGAAAACGCTTGGAAGTGCGTTCCGGCGAAGTCAGCAAAGGCATTACCCGCAAAAACAGCCTCTACCAAACGCTGCTGGAAAAAATGGCGGTATTGGAAGGCGCGCGAGGCTGTATTACGGCGCAATTCTTCTGCAACGAAGAAACCGGCGAATTCTACGGCGTGGAAATCAACCCCCGCTTCGGCGGCGGCTTCCCGCTGACGTATGCCGCAGGCGGCAATTATCCGGGCTGGCTGATGCACGAATACTTCCGCAACGAAGAAATCCCGTTTTCAGACGACTGGGAAAACAACCTCATCATGCTGCGCTACGATGCCAAGGTCTTGGTTCATGAAAACGATTAATCCCGAAACCTCCGTCATTGTCTTCGACTTGGACGATACTCTGTACTCGGAATACGAATACAAGCTCTCCGGTATCCGTGCAATCGTCGATACCGTTGCCGCCCTGTATCCCGATTGGGATTCAGACGACCTATGGCGCAGTATCGACCCCGACGGCAAAGACTGGCTGGACAAGTTGTGCCGCCACTGCGGTTTCAACGAATCGGAAAAACAGGTTCTTCTGTGGCAATACCGGCTGCACCGCCCGACGCTGACGCCGTATGCCCCGCATGATTTCCTGTCCAAGCTGACCGCGCCCTTCGCAGCACGCGCGCTGATTACCGACGGCAGAAGCCTGACCCAACGCTTGAAACTGGAAGCCTTGGGGCTGTATTCCCTGTTTGACGACATCCTCGTCTCCGAAGCCTGCGCTTCGGAAAAGCCCGACGGCAAACGCTTCCGCTATTTACAAGACAAATATGCCGAAAAGGCAGACTGTTTCATCTACATCGGCGACAACCTTTCCAAAGACTTCATCGCGCCGAACGCTTTGGGCTGGATCACCATAGGGCTGCATCCGTCCGAGCACAATATTCACCACCACTTACCCGAAAACTTTAACAAAGAACACCATCCCGATGCGTGGATCAGCTCCCTGCAAGATTTGACAAAGCTGCTTGCCCCTTCGGACTGTTCAACAAAATCACACATTAGCTGATAAAACAAAAAGGACTCTTACATGACAAAAATATTATTCATGGGACGTAAACGGCTTTCCGCCAACCTGCTCCGGCTCTTATCCTCACAAAACGGCATCGAAATCGTCGGCGTACTGACCGACAGCCACCTGCAAGGCTCGCCGACGGCCGCCGCCACCAAAGAATTGGGCTTGCCGCTCTACACTTTCGACACTGCCTTGGAAGCAATGAAAGAAGGTCGTCTGAAATACGACTTGGGCTTGTCCGTACTCTACTGGCGCAAACTGCGCGACGAATTCCTGACCGTCCCGCGCTTGGGTACGATCAACTTCCACCCTGCGCTGTTGCCCGAATACAAAGGCACAGGTGGCTACAACCTCGCCATCATGGACGAATTGTCCGAATGGGGCAGCACCGCCCACTACGTCGATGCCTCCATCGACACCGGCGAAATCATCGAAGTGGACCGCTTCCCCATTGATTCTTCTGTCGAAACCGCCCAATCGCTAGAACGCAAAACCATGCAGGCATTGGAGCCGTTCGCACAACGCATTATCGCCCGCGCCGTCGAAGCGCAAGCCAAATTGCCGACCACGCCCAACATCGGCGGCCGCTACGTCAGCCGTGATGAAATGGAAGCGATGAAGCAAATCCATGACGGCGACGATGTCGAGAAAAAAATCCGCGCCTTCTGGTTTCCGCCTTATGACGGCGCATACGTCGAAATCGACGGTCAAAAATACACCTTGATCAACCGCCAACTGCTGGAAGAAGTCGCCCCCAAAGACTCCACCAGCCTTTTCGCAGGAAAAGCCAATGCTTAACACATCCCTCTCCCCGTGGCCGAGCTTCACCCAAGAAGAAGCCGATGCCGTTTCCAAAGTCCTGCTGTCCAACAAAGTCAACTACTGGACAGGCACCGAATGCCGCGAATTTGAAAAAGAATTCGCCGCCTTCGCCGGTACGCAATACGCCGTCGCCCTCTCCAACGGTACACTGGCGCTTGATGTCGCGCTAAAAGCAATGGGCATCGGCGCAGGCGACGATGTCATCGTTACCTCGCGCACCTTCCTCGCCTCCGCTTCCTGCATCGTTACCGCAGGTGCAAACCCCGTGTTCGCCGATGTGGATTTGAACAGCCAAAACATCAGCGCGGAAACCATCAAAGCCGCGCTGACGCCGAATACCAAAGCCATCATCGTCGTCCACCTCGCCGGTATGCCCGCCGAAATGGACGGCATCATGGACTTGGCAAAAGAACATGATTTGTGGGTTATCGAAGACTGCGCCCAAGCACACGGCGCGAAATACAAAGGCAAATCCGTCGGCTCCATCGGACACGTCGGCGCATGGTCGTTCTGCCAAGACAAAATCATGACCACCGGTGGCGAAGGCGGCATGGTCACCACCAACGACAAAGAGCTGTGGAGCAAAATGTGGTCGTACAAAGACCACGGCAAAAGCTACGATGCCGTGTACAACCGCGAACACGCACCCGGTTTCCGCTGGTTGCACGAAAGCTTCGGCACCAACTGGCGCATGATGGAAATGCAGGCAGTCATCGGCCGCATCCAGCTCAAACGTATGCCCGAATGGACGGCACGCCGCCAAGCGCACGCCGCCAAGCTGGCAGAAAGCCTGGGCAAATTCAAAAGCATCCGTCTGATTGAAGTCGCCGACTACATCGAACACGCGCAATACAAGTTCTATGCCTTCGTCAAACCCGAACACCTCAAAGAAGGCTGGACGCGCGACCGCATCGTGAACGAACTGAACGCGCGCAAAGTCCCCTGCTATCAAGGCAGCTGCTCCGAAGTCTATTTGGAAAAAGCCTTCGACAACACGCCGTGGCGGCCGAAAGAGCGGCTGAAAAACGCCGTCGAACTGGGCGACACCAGCCTGATGTTCTTGGTACATCCGACACTGACCGACGACGAAATCGCGTTCTGCAAAGAACACATCGAAGCTGTGTTGGCAGAAGCCACAGCATAAAGTACAAACCGCCGCGCCCGTATCATCGGGACGGCGGCGGTTTACCGCTTCAGCCGAATAAAAAAGGGAACCGGCAAGCAGCCGGCACATACGGAAAACCAATGCTCCGTAGCAACAAACGTCTTTTCAGACGACCTTTGCATGACCGGGGTCGTCTGAAACCCACCCACAACATTATTCAGAATATACCAAAATGAATTTGGAAACCCTGTTATCCCTGCCCCGCAACGTCAAGAAAACCTTCTTCGTCATCCACGACGTTTTGATGATTTTTATCGCCTTTTGGTTCGCGCAAAGCCTCCGAATCCAATACTCCGACGAATGGGCAAGCATGGCGAACTGGCTTGCCTTCGGCTCGACTGCCTTTTTGACCATCGCGCTGTTTGTCAGACTGGGGCTGTACCGCGCCGTTACCCGCTTCGTCAGCACCCGCGTCCTGACCGCCGCCGCATTCGGCAGCCTGATTTCAGCAGTCTTGTTCTGCCTGACCACCCTGGTTTTCGAACGCAAACTGCACCTTGCCCTGCCCGTCGTTTATTTCTTGCTGCTGGTCGTCTGTATCACCAGTTCGCGCATGATTCTGCGCGCCATCCTGACCGACCGCCACAAAAAACAAATGGCGCCCGTCATCATTTACGGCGCAGGACAATCCGGCCGCCAACTGCTGGAAGCCATCAAACAGGTCAACGAATATTCCGCCGTCGCCTTTGTGGACGACAACCCCAAAATCCGCCGCACCGTCATCTACGACCTGACCGTCTATGGTCCTGAAGAAATCCAATCGCTCATCGACCGCTACGGTGTGGAAAAAATCCTGCTTGCCATCCCCAGCTCCACTCAGGAAGAACGCCGCCGCATCATCCAAAGCCTCGAAAAATACAAATGCGAAGTGCTGACCATTCCCGGCATGAAAGACTTGGTAGACGGCAAAATCAAAGTCAGCGCGCTGAAAAAAATCTCTGTCGTCGATTTGCTCGGCCGCGACCCCGTCGCCCCGCGCCCCGAACTCATGGGTGCGGACATCACCGGCAAAACCGTGATGGTGACAGGTGCGGGCGGGTCCATCGGCTCCGAACTCTGCCGCCAAATCCTGAAATGCCGCCCGTCCAAATTGCTGCTGTTCGAACTGTCCGAGTTCTCCCTGTACAGCATAGACAAAGAATTGCGCGAAACTCAGGCAGCCGCCGGCAGTCAAATCGAAGTCGTCCCCCTGCTCGGCTCCGTGCAAAACAAAGAACGCCTGATCAGCGTCATGACCGCGTACGGCGTTGAAACCGTTTATCACGCCGCCGCCTACAAACACGTCCCCATGGTCGAGTTCAACACCGTCGAAGGCATCCGCAACAACGTCTTCGGCACGCTCTTGTGTGCCCAAGCCGCCGTCGAATCCGGCGTCAGCACCTTCGTGCTCATCTCCACCGACAAAGCCGTGCGTCCGACCAACACCATGGGCGCCAGCAAACGCATGGCGGAACTCTGCCTGCAGGCGCTCGCCGCCGAACCCGGCCAACAGACCCGCTTCTGCATGGTGCGTTTTGGCAACGTTTTAGGCTCCTCCGGCTCCGTCGTCCCCGTGTTTGAAAAACAAATCGCCGAAGGCGGCCCCATCACCCTGACCCACCAAGACATTACCCGCTACTTCATGACCATCCCCGAAGCCGCCCAACTCGTCATTCAAGCGGGCGCGATGGGCAAAGGCGGCGACGTATTCGTGTTGGATATGGGCGAATCTGTTAAAATCATTGACTTAGCCAAACAAATGATTACGCTTAGCGGCCTGAAATTGAAAGATGCCCAACATCCCGACGGCGATATCGAAATTAAAATTACAGGACTGCGTCCAGGCGAAAAACTTTACGAAGAGTTGCTCATCGGAGACGAAGTGCAAAAAACCACTCATCCCCGAATTATGACCGCCAGCGAAGTAATGCTGCCATGGGCGCAATTAAATGACATAATTATGCGTATGGACTTAGCGTGCTCAAATTCAGACCAACAAACCCTGCGCGCCCTGCTGCTCGAAGCCCCCGCCGGCTTTAATCCCAAAGACGATATTTGCGATTTGGTTTGGCAGCAGACACATTAAATACCCGACCGATAAAGCAAAACATTCTACAAAAAGGTCGTCTGAAAATTTTCAGACGACCCCGATAAGACTGACAAGGATACCGACATGAAAAAACAGCTTGCCCTCATCAGCCTGTCCCTGATGGCACTGACCGCCTGCAACAGCAGCACCGTCATTCCCGGCTCCACCATCAACACACGCAACAAAACCATCGTTTACGAAAACGGCGAAACCGTAGCAGACACCAAATTCGACAAGCGCGTCGCCATCTATCCGATCACCTTCGGCCTCGTTGAAAAAATGCGCAAACCGCCAGTGTTGTCACAAAACAACGGTGCGCTTGAGCGCAGCAAAGCCGCCTATCGCTACCACATCGGCAAAGGCGACGTATTGAACATCATGGTCTGGGCGCACACCGACCTCAATTCGCCCGTACAACAAAGCAACCCGCAAACCAACCAAGTCAGCCGTGGCGCATGGGTGGACGAAGGCGGCTACATCACCTATCCGCTGGTCGGCAAAATCCAAGCGCAAGGCAAAACCATAGACGAGCTGCAAAACATCCTGACAGGTCGTCTGAAACGCTATCTTAAAAATCCCCAAGTCGCCATCAACGTAACCGAATTCCGCTCGCAACGCGTATCCGTTTCCGGCGCCGTCGGACAAGCAGGACAACTGCCGATTACCAACGTCCCCATGACCATCCTCGATGCCGTCAACCAAGCGGGCGGCGTGGCGCAAAATGCCGACACTCACAACATCAAATGGACGCACAACGGCGTTGACCGCACCATCTCCCTGCAAAACATCATGCAGTACGGCGATATGTCGCAAAACCACCTCTTAAGCAACGGCGACATCGTTTACGTTCCGAACAACAGCAACAGCAAAGTGTACGTTATGGGCGAAGTCGGCCGCCAAGCCACCCTGCCTATCGGCAACCACGGCCTGAACCTCACTCAAGCCTTGGGTGAAACCGGCGGCATGAACCAAGCCTTGGCAGACGCAACCGGCGTATTCGTCATCCGCCGTGCGCCCGAAGATGCGGCCAAACCTATCCACATTTACCAACTTAACCTGAAAGACGCGACCGCTTACGCCTTGGGCAGCGACTTCGACCTGCGTCCGAACGACGTTGTTTATGTGACTGCCGCCCCGGTTACCCGTTGGAACCGCGTAGTGTCGCAATTGACCAGCTTCTTCAGCAACGTCAACGCCATCGACAACACGTTCAAATAACCTGACGGCGCCTGACAGCACCTGCTGTCAGGCAAAACGGCAGGCCGGTTATTTATCGTCTGACGACATATAAACAAAACCCTTTCAGACCGACCAAATATCCGACCTCAAACCGTTTTATCATGATTTGACCCTATACAAGAAAAAAATACCGCTTCTCTTATGTTTCAAAATATTTTAGTAGTATGCATGGGAAATATCTGCCGCTCCCCGATAGCGGAGCGCATCTTGCAGAAAAAGCTGCCCGGACACCGTGTCAGTTCGGCCGGCATCAACGCATTGGCGGGAAAAGATGCCGACTTCCAAGCCATTAAAACCGCCCTTAAACACGGCGTAGTCGTTGCCGGACACACCGCCCGCCAACTGACCCCTGAAATGTGCAACGCAGCAGACCTGATTTTGGTGATGGAGCCGGCCCATATCGATATGGTTGCCGACATCCTGCCTTCCGCGCGCGGGAAAACCATCCTGCTCGCCCAATGGCTGCCCAAGAAAAACATACCCGACCCGTTCAAACAAAGCAGCGAAATGTTTGAAGCCGTATTCCAACAAATACAAAGCGCAGCCGAGACTTGGGCTGAAAAATTGAACGGACCAACCCCGGCATAACACTCACTTACGCCGGATTCAATCAATTAAATCCAAACAGAAAGCCTACTGATGTATAAACAATATCCGTCATCAGCATCCTCCAACAACGACGAAATCGATTTCGGCCAACAACTGCACAATCTGTGGCTGCACAAATCCAAAATCGCCACCGCACTGATTGCGGGCGGCTTGCTCGGTGCCGTTTTCAGCTTTGCGTCCACGCCTGTCTACCGCGCCGACGCCATGTTGGAAATCGAAACCAAACAAAACCAGATTCTGACCGAAATCAACAACATGCTTTCCAACGAGCCGGCGCCTTCCGAAGCCGAAATCGAATTGGTCCAATCACGCATGGTTATAGGCAAAACCGTTGACGAGCTTCAGCTTGACCAAGAAGTCAAAGCCACCTATTTCCCGGTTTTCGGCAACATGATTCACAACCTCAGCGGCAACGACGATCCGATTTTGAAAATCGGTACATTTACCGTTTCCGAAGAATGGATCAACAAACCCTTCAAACTGACCGTCAAAGACAGCAAAAACTATATCCTGACGCTCCCGAACGGTACAGCCAAAGAAGGTCGCGTCGGTACTCCGCTGAAAATCAATAACGAAACCGTTCTGAAAGTCGACCAAATCCTTGCCGAAACAGAGCAGGATTTCGAGTTGACCAAGTTTTCCAAGCTCAGCGCCATCGAAAACATCAAAAACCAACTCTCAGTCATCAGCAAAGGCAAAACTAGCCCCATCATCAACCTTGCCTACACCGATGTTGATCCGAAAAAAACCAGCGCCGTCCTCAACAGCATCGCCGACAACTACGTCGCGCAAAACCGCGAACGCGACATTCAAGTCGCCTCCAGCGGCTTGGCGTTCATCAGCGAAGAATTGCCTCGTCTGAAAGAAACCCTGCAAGAAGCAGAAAACAAACTCAATGCTTACCGCGAACGCGCCGGTTCGCTCGACATTCCGCTTGAGTCCAAAGGCGCGCTTGAAAGCCTGACCAGCATCGAAACCCAAATCACCCTGCTCAAAACCGAAGAAGCAGGCTTGGCGGAACTGTACACTCCGGAACACCCTTCCTATAAAGCCGTTTTGGACAAACTGGCGGTACTCGAACGCGCCAAGAGCAAAATCAACCAGCAAATCGCCGGCCTGCCCAACACCCAACAGGAAGTCATCCGCCTGACCCGCGACGTAGAAACCAACCAAGCTACCTACGTCCAACTCTTGGCGAAACAACAAGAACTCAACATCATGAAAGCCAGCGCGCAAGGCAATGTCCGCGTCGTTGACCATGCCTACACGCCGGAACAACCGATCGCCCCGCGCAAAGCCGTCATTACCGCATTAAGCGCGCTTGCCGCAGGCGCGCTCGCCTCCATGTGGGTCATGCTGCAAGGCCGTATGCGCCGAGGCATCACGTCGTCTGAAGAGATTGAAAACCTCAATCTCGAAGTCGCCGCCCTCGTACCCTACTCCAAAACCCAGCAAAAACGCGACCTGTTGAAACGCAAATTCAAATCCCTGACCGGCCGCTCCAATTATCTGCTGGCAAACGAGGACGCCTCCGATGTCGCCGTCGAAGCCATCCGCGCCCTGCGTACCAACATCTACTTCTCCATGCTGGATGCGCGCAACAATGTCCTCATGATTACCGGTGCGGCTCCGGAAGCGGGCAAATCCTTTATTTCAGCCAACCTCGCTACCGTAATGGCACAATCAGGCAAACGCGTATTGCTGATCGATACCGATATGCGTAAAGGCTATTTGGACCAACTGTTCAAACTGACGCCCGAATACGGCTTGGCAGACATCCTTTCCGGCCATATCTCCCCTGCTAAAGCCGTCTGTGAAACGCAGATTGAAAACCTGCACCTCATCAGCAACGGCGGTTATCCTAAAAATCCGTCCGAGCTGCTGATGGACAGCCGCTTCACAGAATTGCTGGCAAACGCCCAAAAACGTTACGACTACGTGATTATCGACACCCCGCCTGTCCTCGCAGTGACCGACGCAACCATCGTCGGACAACTGGCAGGTACGGTTCTGCTGGTCAGCCGCTACGGCAACACCACCACCAGAGAGCTTGAAATCAGTGCCGACCGTCTGCGTCAGAACAAGATCAATATCAAAGGCGTCATCCTGAACGGCATGAAGCGCGAAGCCAACAGTATGTATGACTACTACGCCTACCATTCTCCGCAGGATGGCAAGAAACCGGTTAAAAAAGAAGCGCCGGAAAACAAAGCTTAAAGTTGGAAACCAGCTATTTTCTGCCCCAAAGGTCGTCTGAAACGGAAAAATCAAGTTTCAGACGACCTTTTGTCATGCCTTTCAACAGATGCGATAAAAATCATCTTATTTGAGTTTAAGCAAGATAACGGCGTACCGATTTAAAGTTCGCCACCTAGATTCACTGTACAATACCCCATCCCTTCAATCTTCAGATTGTTGTAAACAAAAGACAGCCTCCTATTTCCTTTACAATCCATTGAAACTGACACAACCTGCCAATCCACGCCAAACCGACCGCACCCTCTGCCCATCGCCGCCTGCACCCAGTTGCCGCCCGAGCCGATAAGAATTTATCTTATTGTTTATATTTAAAATTTCCAACACATCCAAACCACCATGCCTTTATTGGACTTCCATACCGCACAATATTAAGAGAAAATATAACTAACTGTATTTATTCCATTTACCGCCATTGCAAATAACTACCGATATTCTCGTCATATCATTAACAATAAATTACAGAAAACAGTATAATAACCAACCTAGTCCCTTTTCCCATTTCATCTTATGACTGCAGTACCCGACTCTTCCCGTACGCTCTCTGTCAAGCCGGCAAACAGAATGACCGCCGACACAGTCAGCCCTGCACTGCTGCCCCAACAAGCAGCAGGCAATCGGTACGCCGGTACTGCCTATCAAGTCAACAAAATCACCTACGCCTCCGGCCTAACACGCCTGGCAACAGCGCCCAAGCCGCAACCCAAACCTGTCGAGCTGACACCTGAAGAAGAATTCTCGCTATTGCAAAACAGCGAGCAGCAAGGCATTCCGACCGAACACCACTTATCTGCCTATACCCGCCTGGCCGAAGCAGGAATGCCGGAAGCGCAGCACGTCCTGATGCGCTTTTACCAAGAGCGCAACGAACCCCAAATGTACCACTGGGCGCAGCTTGCCTCAGCGCAAAACTCCGCCGAAGCCCAATACTGCCTTGCCTACCGCCACAGCCTGAAGCCTGATTTTGAAAGCGCAATCAAGTTGTACCGACAAGCGGCGGAACAAGGATTTGCCCCTGCACATTGGCAATTGGGAAAAATGTACTACCGCGGTATCGGCATGAAAGCCGACCCAGCCCAAGCCGAAATCCATTTACGGCAGGCAGCGGAAGCAGGGTTTATCGCCGCACAAGTTATGTTGGGCAACTTGCTTGCCGCGCAAAATCAGGCGGAATCCATGACCTGGTATCGGAAAGCCGCCGCAAAAGGCAGCGGGGACGCCGCCGCCGCTTTGGCGCAGCACAGCCTGACAGGCAAACTGACCGGACGCGACCCGCTCCAAGCCATGCGCCACACCCGTTTCGCCGCAGACCGACGCCATCCGGAGGCCTTGCGCATTATGGGCGACCTCTACCGCTACGGACTCGGCGTCAAAGCTGACCCGCACGCAGCGCACGACTATTACCACCGAGCCGCAACACTCGGCTGCGCCACCGCCATCCAAAAGCTGCTCAGCGATGCCGCGCTGCACAATCCCCAACAGTATGAACAAATCCGGGAAGCCGCCCTGTTTTTCCAAAAAACGGAACAAACCTTCCGCAATGCCGAAGCATACCATTACGGCATAGTGACGGCAGTGGATTACGACCGCGCCAGAAAACTTTATCTGGAAGCCGCCGAATTCCATCACAAAAATGCCGCTGCCGCTTTGGGCAAATTGTATTATTACGGACAAGGCGTCGAAGCCGATTTCCAATCTGCCGCCCACTGGTTTGAAATCGCGGCGGAACAAGGCCACACCGAAGCGCAATACTATCTGGCACGACTCTATTACCACGGGCAAGGCGTCTCTAGCCATATTCCCACTGCCTGCCGCTGGTTGCAGGCAGCCATCAGCGGCTGTTATGAAAATCCCGATGCCCTGCGCCCCCTGTTGGCAAAATGGCAAAAAGAAGCAAGCCGTTAAACCTGACGGCATCCCGCTATAAAATCCAAACTTATATAGTGAATTAAATTTAAATCAGGACAAGGCGAGGCAACGCCGTACTGGTTTAAAGTTAATCCACTATAAAACAAATGGCTCTAGACCAACAGAAATACTCTGTTAGACTAGAGCCAATCGTTTTCAGACGACCTCCCCCAGACAAATCAACATCAGTCAGCGAAATGATCCACCTTGCTGCACTACCCCTATCCGAGGAAACCCCATGCGCGCCGTTATTCAAAAAGTAAGCCATGCCCAAGTTGACGTCCTGAGCGAAGGACACCGCGAAACCAGCGGCAAAATCAGTCACGGCTTTTTGATTCTTTTAGGCATTACACACGATGACAACGAAACCGATGCTTCCTATATCGCCGACAAGATAGCCAATCTGCGCATTTTTGAAGATGAAGCCGGAAAATTGAATCTGTCGCTTAAAGACACGGGCGGCTCAGTCTTGCTTGTTTCGCAGTTCACCCTCTATGCCGATGCGCGCAACGGCCGCCGTCCCTCTTTTTCCGAAGCCGCCCCTGCCCGGCAGGCAGAATCCCTGTATCAACGCACCGCCGAATTATTGCGCGCCCACGGTCTGACGGTAGAAACCGGCCGCTTCCAAACCCATATGCAGGTTTCACTCTGCAACGACGGTCCTGTCACCTTGTTGCTGGATTCCAAAAAACTTTTTTAAAACAAACACGATCAACCGCATATTGACCAAAATTCAGATAAGCCAGCGAAGGCTTGGGGTAAAAATATAGTGGATTAACTTTAAACCAGTACGGCGTTGCCTCGCCTTAGCTC
>CAKARM010000025.1:0-13479 GCA_916720585.1 uncultured Neisseria sp. | reverse complement strand
CTTTGAGCTAAGGCGAGGCAACGCCGTACTGGTTTAAAGTTAATCCACTATATCCGAAACGGTTTTCTCAAGCATAAAGGTCGTCTGAACCTTTCAGACGACCTTTTTTACAACAGAAAAACACATTATCCATCCTGCCTTATCCCATTTTATGAGCAAACAGCCCAACAGCGCAGACCCCGCAGAAATCCCGCAAGACCAAACCGTCCCGCGCAGCAATACCGACAACGCGCCGCGTTCCGCCATCCACCAGACGCTTTATTCCGCCGATACGTTTGCCCAACACGATTATCTTGCGGGTAAAAAACTGCCCGACATCGCCCGTCCGCAAGCGGGGCAGACCAACTGGCTGCATTTCGTCGGCATCAACGACGCCGCGCTGCTCAAACACACGCTGGAGCCTTACGGCATCCACGAGCTGGTCATCGAAGATATCCTCAGCCGCAAACAACGCCCCAAAATCGAAGACTACGACAATTATCTGTTTATCGCCGCGCAGGTTTACCACTACACCGCCGCCGGCAAACTGAATTCCGACCAAGTGTATCTGATTATCGGCAAGGATTTCGTGTTGTCGTTCCAGCAAAAACCGCTGGGGCTGTTCAGCCAGCTGCGCCGCCAAATGAGCGAAAACTCGCGCGGCATCCTCGGTAAAAACACCGCCTTTCTCGCCTATTGCCTGCTCGACCGCATCGTGGACGACTATTTCATCGTTTTGGAAGAGTACAACAACCGCGTCGAAGCCATAGACAAATCCCTGTTTAAAGATGAAAACAGCGACATTCTCGGCAAAATCCACCGCCTCAAGCGCGATGCCGTCCGCCTGCGCCGCACGCTCTTGCCTTTACGCGACGTGTTCTATCAACTTGCCGTGCGCGTCGATTTCACCATTTTCAAAGGCGAGTCCACCGTCTATCTGCGCGACGTTTACGACCACAACATGCAGCTTCTTGAGTCGCTCGACGCCTCGCGTGACATGGTGTTGAGCATGATGGACATCTACCTTTCCTTCCAATCCAACCGCATGAACCAGCAAATGCGCGTCCTGACCGTCATCACCATCATCTTCATGCCGCTGACCGTCATCACGGGCATCTACGGCATGAACTTCGACAACATGCCCGAGCTGCATTGGCATTACGGCTATTTTATCGTTTTAGGTTTGATGCTGTGCATCATCGTCGGGTTGCTGATTTTCTTCTCGCGCAGAAAATGGTTATAAACCCATAAAAAAATCCAATTTCCGTATATTCATATATTAAATACAATCGGCAAGGTCGTCTGAAAACCATCCCAACCACTGAACGGCCGCCTGTTTAACACAAACATTCATTTTTAAAAGAGGAACACCATGGACCAAACCCGCCAACTCCCTTCACACGAACTCATCATGTCCGAACTGATGATGCCGGACACCGCCAATTTCAGCGGCAACGTCCACGGCGGCGAACTTTTGCGCCTGCTCGACCAAGTCGCTTATTCCTGCGCCAGCCGTTACAGCGGTAATTATTGCGTTACCCTGTCTGTCGATAAAGTCTTGTTTAAAGAGCCGATACACGTCGGCGACTTGGTAACCTTCTACGCCAGCGTCAACTACACGGGCAGAACCTCCATGGAAATCGGCATCCGCGTCGAGGCGCAAAACATCCGCACCGGCGAAGTGCGTCATACCAATAGCTGCTACTTCACCATGGTTGCAGTTGAAGACGGCAAACCCGTTCCCGTCCCGCCGTTGGAAATCACCACCGAGCGCCAACGCTGCCGCTATGAAAAAGCCAAAAAACGCAAAGCCTTGAGCCTTCAGGCATCGGACGAGGCTTCTTGCGGCTGCTGAAAACGGACGGATAAAACGGATTACAAGACAAAGGTCGTCTGAAAACCAGGTTTCAGGTTTTCAGACGACCTTTTTATTTGACGGATAAGGACATTATCGAAACTGCGTCTGTCGAAGCAGTTTCAGACGACCTTCTTCAGTAGGGCAGCCCCTTACGCTTCTTCCGCTTTGCTGCGGATAATCAGAAGCGGCAGGTGGCTTTGGCGCATAACGGTTTCGGCGAAGCTGCCCATTAGGAGGTGCATCAGGCCGGTGCGGCCGTGTGTGCCGAGTACCAGCAGGTCGGCGCCGTTTTCATCGGCGTAATCGACCAAATCCTGCGCCATTTCGCGCGCGCCTTTGTTGGCGACCAGCAGGTGTTTGACAATGTTTTCCACGCCGTTTTCGCGGGCGGTTTTTTCGGCGAAGTCCAAGACTTCGTTGCCTTGGGCGACGGCGGCGGCCTCGTAGCTTTCGTGTTGCAGGAATTCGGGGGCGAGCGCCATGTATTCGGCGGGGTTGGCGACGTGTACCAAAGTCAGGCGGGCGTTGTTGACGCTTGCCAACTCGGCGGCGTGTTTCAGGGCGTTGAGGGAAGTTTCGCTGCCGTCAACGGCTACAACCAGATGTTTGTACATAGTTCATTCTCCTTTTGCGCCGCAGGCGGCACTTTGTTTCATGCGGTTGGGAAGGGTCCGATATGAAACGATTATAGACTCTTTCGGGCTGCTGCAACAGCCCGTCTGCTTTCCAGTATAATATGTGTCGGACTCGTCCGCAGCGTTTTGCGTTGATTTTCATTCATTTATTGATATATCACAAGGTTGGGTATGAACGACACCGTTTTTCTTCCTTCGCGCCGCTTTGGAGGCATTGCCAGACTCTACGGAGATGAAGCACTGGTGCGGTTTTCGCGCGCGCACGTCTGCGTGGTCGGCGTGGGCGGGGTAGGCTCTTGGGCGGTGGAGGCTTTGGCGCGGACGGGCATCGGTCGTTTGACCTTGATTGATTTGGACAACGTCGCCGAGTCCAATGTCAACCGCCAGCTTCATGCGCTGACCGACGATTTCGGCAAGGCGAAGGTGACGGCGTTGCGCGAACGCATTGCCCAAATCAATCCGCAATGCGAAGTGGAGGAAATCGAGGATTTTGTGACGGAAGACAATTTGGAAACGCTTTTCAGACGACCTTTCGACTTTGTGATCGACGCGATAGACCAAGTGCGCGTCAAGGCGGCGATGGCGGCTTATTTCGTGCGGCACAAACAGCCGTTTATCCTCAGCGGCGGCGCGGGCGGACAGAAAAATCCGGCGTTGATCCAAACCGCCGATTTGAGCCGTGTTACCCACGACCCGCTGCTTGCCAACCTGCGCTACACCTTGCGCAAACGCTACGGCTTCAGCCGCGATACCAAAGAAAAAATGCGCGTGCCGTGTGTGTTCTCGACCGAGAACATTACGCCGCCGCAATCGGGCGAAGCGTGTTCGACCGATACCGCGCCGCAAGGGCTGTCCTGCGCGGGCTATGGCGCGAGTATGCTGGTGACGGCTTCGTTTGGGCTGTATTGTGCGCAGGCGGCGGTGGAGCATATTGCGGGACGGAAGTGAGATGAATCGATTTTTTAAAGCCTACTTTATCAGTAGCCTGATTTATGCGGTTGTCTTCGGTTTGCTGGTGTACAGTGTCGGTTTGCTGTTTTCAGGATTCGAATGTTTTGATATTGACGCTGACAATGAACAGTATGCAGAGTATTGTTCACGAGCTCATGAAATGTCGGTTTTTGAGAAAGTGTCTTTGAAGTTTTTCTTCTTTCCGTTTTTATCTGTAATGTTATTGTCCCTACTCAATGCCGGCATTATGAAGTGGACCAAACGCTGTACAACTTCGATGACTCTTGCCTTGCCTATTGTCGAATGGTTGATTGTTTGGTTCGTTTTTTTGCTGTGGGAGTGGAGTAGTCTGGATAGTTGGACGTCAATAGGAGGACTTCTTCTTTTCGGATTGCCTGTTTATGGCATGGCAGCAGTTCAAGCACTGAGTGTGTTGGTCTCTTCTGCAAATGCCAATCAGAAAATTTGATGTGGGTTTAAGCCTTTTGAAATTTATTTTTTCAGACGACCTTTTTTGCCTATGAACCGATTTTTCAAAGCCTATTTTATTGCCAGCCTGATTTATGCGGTGTGGTTCGGCGTGTTGATGTATGCCGTCGATCCGATGTTTGGCGCAATGGGATGCGACATGCAGTCGGGCGATTATTTGTGTTTTCAGGACGGCTCTCCGCGGCCGTTTACCAATTTCCTTTATCCCTTCCTGTCCGTTCCGATATTCAGCCTTTTGCACGCTGCCATCATGAAGTGGCGCAAACGCTGCTCGGTCGGGATGATTTGGTTTTTGGTCGGTTGCGAATGGCTGCTATTGTCGGCTTGGATAATCGCAATGCTGGCGCGCGATGGCTTTGTGTTTTCCCGCGATGCCGTTACGGTGCTGACCGGTTCGTTTTTCGCCGTTTTGCCGCTGCTGGGCATGGCGTTGGCGCAAACGCTTGCCATTGCCATCGCTTCTTTGAAAAGCCAACGCAAAAAAGGCTGATTTTTGTTTTGCCGCACTCGTTTTGGCGAAACACGCTGCGTTTTCAGACGACCCCGTTATTGATTAACCACCCATCGAACCTAATAAGAAAAAGCTCCTCTAAACATGCCTTCAGAACACCTTATTCCTTCCGCTGCGGCAACGTCGTCTGAACACACTGTCGCGTGGGTATTCGGTCAACCTGTAACCGATTTGCCGCAGGATTTGTTTATTCCGCCCGATGCTTTGAAGGTTGTCCTAAGCAGCTTCCAAGGGCCTTTGGATTTGCTGCTTTACCTTATCCGCAAACAGAATATCGACGTTCTCGATATTCCGATGGTGAAGATTACCGAGCAATATCTGCACTATATCGCCCAAATGGAAGCGTATCAGTTTGATTTGGCGGCGGAATATCTTTTGATGGCGGCGATGCTGATTGAAATCAAATCGCGCCTGCTCTTGCCGCGTCCCGAAGAGGTCGAGGATGAAGAGGCGGATCCGCGTGCCGAGCTGGTGTGCCGCCTTTTGGCTTATGAACAGATGAAACTGGCGGCGCAGGGTTTGGATGCGTTGCCGCGCGCGGGAAGGGATTTTGCTTGGGCGTATCTGCCGTTGGAAATCGCGGTCGAGGCGAAGCTGCCGGAGGTGTATGTCGCCGATTTGACGCAGGCGTGGTTGGGCATTTTGTCGCGGGCGAAACATACGCGCAGCCATGAAGTGATTCAGGAAACCATTTCCGTGCGCGCGCAGATGACGGCGGTTTTACGTCGTCTGAACGAGAGCGGGATATGCAAATTCAGCGATTTGTTCAAACCGGAGCAGGGCGCGGCGTATGTGGTCGTCAATTTCATCGCGCTCTTGGAGCTTGCCAAAGAAGGCTTGGTCCGCATCGTCCAGCCGGACAGCTACGGCGAAATCGAAATCAGCCTGAAACAGGAAAATTTAGAACGCCCGGAAGCGGAAGAGGGCGTTTCAGACGACCCCTCTGCCGACGTTGAAGGCGAAACGGCATGATGATTTCACGCTTGGCAAACCCATACCCATTTCCATCAACTGTCCTTTATATAGTGGATTAAATTTAGATCAGGACAAGGCGAGGCAACGCTGTACTGATTTAAAGTTAATCCACTATAAACAAACAGGTACGAATTTATGAACAGTGTTTCCCCGCTCAACCGTAAAGCCTCGCTGTGGGCGGTCGGTTTGATGTTGTTCGCTTTGTTTTTCGGTGCGGGCAATCTGATTTTCCCCGCTTATCTCGGACAACAGGCGGGGGAAAACTGGTTCTCTGCGATGACGGGTTTCCTGTTGACCGGCGCGGGTCTGCCGCTGTTGGGCGTGATTGCCATCGGCTATTCCGGTTCGCGCGATGTGCAGGCGCTGGCATCCAGGGTTGCCCCTTGGTACGGCGTGGCGTTTGCCGTCGCGCTGTATTTGTCCATCGGGCCTTTGTTTGCCATGCCGCGTACGGCGACGGTGTCGTTTGAGATTGCCGTTGCGCCGTTCTTGAATGAAAGCCAGAAAACAGTCGGGCTGGCGGCGTTCAGCGTGGCCTTTTTCGGCGTAGCGTATTGGCTGTCGATGTCGCCGGGCAAACTGGTGGACCGTATCGGTAAAATTCTGACGCCCGTATTACTTTTGACGATTGCCGTTTTAGTCGGATACGCCGCGCTGAATCCGATGGGTGTTCCTGCGGCGGCGCAAGGCGATTTTGCCCTTCGTCCGTTCATAAAAGGCATTTTGGAGGGCTACGGCACAATGGACGCACTCGCTTCACTGGTGTTCTCCATTATCGTCATTGACGCCGTGCGCGCGATGGGCGTGGACAACCGCTCCAAGCTGCTGCGGACGACCGCCGTTTCAGGCATCGTCGCTGCATCTTGTCTGGCTTTGGTGTACCTCTTCATCGGCTATATGGGCGCGACCAGCGTGGCAGGCTTGGGACTTCAGGAAAACGGCGCGGAAGTGTTGTCGAAAACGGCAAATTTCTACTTCGGCGTCCCCGGAAACATCCTCTTGGGCGTCATCGTCCTGCTCGCCTGCTTGAGTACCGCCGTCGGACTGATTACATCATGTTCCGAATATTTCAACCGCCTGTGTCCCGGCATTCCTTACAAAATGTTCGTCATCATCAATACGGTCGTGTCTATGGCGTTGGCGAACAAAGGCCTGTCCTCCATCCTGACCTTCTCCATCCCGATGCTGATGCTGCTGTACCCGCTGACCATCGTCATCATCCTGCTGGTCTTCCTGCACAAACTGTTCGGCGGCAGCCGCATCGTCTATTTCTGCACCATGATGGCAACGCTGGCAGTCGGTTTGCTCGATGCCTATAAAGCCGCATTCGGTTTTAGCGAAGAAGTCGCCGCCGACATCAACGGCGCACTGCCGCTTTACAACGTCGGACTGGGTTGGCTGCTGCCCGCAACCGTCGGCTTTATTTTAGGGTGCATCCTGAACGCCGCGCTCAAGAAAAAACATAAGGCTTAAATCACAAAACAAAGGTCGTCTGAAAGATTTCAGACGACCTTTTCTATTCAATCTCAGATAAATCCAGAAATTTGATGGATGCTCATTTTCGCAGGCTGCCTGACCTTTATGGTTGGTAACCGCACTTCGGATGCGGACCGGTTAGCCGGAAACCACAAAATCCACCATATGTGCTTCGCTGTAATCGGGGATTTCCAGCTTGTTGATCATGCGGTGTATCACATCATTCGGCACGGAATGTTCGCGGTTACGGTTTTGCGACAGCAATTGCGTGTAAGGCACTTCTAAATAAATCAGGTGTACCCGCGCGCCGTAGTCGGCGAACATAGGCAGCCACTTGCTGCGCAGGTCGCGGTTGAGGTTGGTGGCGTTGAAGACAAAGGACGTGCGGGCGCGCAGGTATTCTTTTGCCTGCTCTTTCCCCAAACGCACGGCTTCGGCGGTGTGTTTCGGGTCGGCGGGGTCGAGTTTGCGCTCGCGTCGGATGTTGTCCAGCGACAGCATGGGCAGATGGGCGAGGTTTCGACGGATATAGCTGTCTTTGCCGCTGCCTGCTATGGCGCACATGGCGTACACGTCAAAGGTTCTGTCGTCAAACGGCTGGTAATCGGGCATGTCTCTGCGGGCGTTGAGATAGAGATAGCGGCCGTAATCGCTGGCGAAATTGCGCGCTTTGCCCCAGCAGTCGTTTTCTTCGCACAGCTCGCGGAACAAGTCGATGCGCAGCAGGATATCCTGTTGGTCGCGGCAGATGCGACCTAGAACGTCGGCTTTGGCAAGCATGGCGAGGTGAGCGGTATTGACCTGCAAAGAAGCGGCGATGACGGCGCGTTCCGGACTCGGTTTGTCGATTGCCCACAGAGGCAGTCCGTGCAGACGCACGAGTTTGGCTATCGCTTCGCGCACGGCAAACGGCGTGGCAAGTTCGGTGTAAAGCAGGGCGCGGGCAGTGTATTCACCTTTTTTGGCATGGTTCGGCGACACAATCCGCTCTTTGCCGCCTTGGATCTCACGTTTAGTGGTGCTGCGTTTTTCTACATCATGCAGCATAGCGGCGGCAAACAAGATATGTTGCTCCTGCTCGCTGAGTGTTTGGAATTCAGGCAGTTGCAGCAGGGCTTCGCACACCATTTTAGTATGGACGAATACATCGCCTTCAGCGTGCCATTCAGGATCCTGCGGCACGTTTTTCATATCGGCAAACCAACTGAAGCGATGCTCCAAGGCTTGCCAGTCGGGAAGTTTGCCGGGTGTGTAATGGGGGAATGTCCACATGGTAGTCTTTCTTATTATTGGATGACTTGACTTCAGGTCGTCTGAAAACAAAGCTTGGGCAATGATGTCTGGTATCAAATTACTCAAATGCGAACTGTTCGAAATCTGGATACATGCAAACTGTGATTTGTTCACGACCATGTTTTTGCGCAAGTGCTTGCATTTCCTTTTGTATGGCTGCTTTTTCATGACCGATACCCAAATTTTCGATGTGCTGGTTTTCGATAATTGGGATATATATATCCAAATTCGGCTGCGTAGCATTTTGCACAGCAAACTCTCGAATAGAGTGGCTGTACGCTACTTCGCTAAAATCAGTTAGGTTTTTACACGAAGTAATCTTCACTCTGCGTAAATGTTTTAAGCCAGCCACTTTGGGAAAACGGGTAATGCCGTTAAGGGTTTCCACGAACAAAAACTGTAACCCCTGCATCTGGGATACAAAGTCCAAGTTTTCCAGTTTGGGTAGCCTCCACAATTGTAGATATTTCAATTTGGGCAGTTGCGCGGCAGCATCTATGTTTTCAAAGCTACATAGTTGCAGAGTGAGAAATTGGAGATTTTTCAACCTGTTTATGAAGTCAATGTGCTGTGGCTTGGAAATGCTGCGTAGCGTAAGTGTTTCCAGTGCGCTCAGGCTAGAAACAGCTTTGTCCAGATTTTTTTCCAAGTTGACTAGTGAAAGCGTTTCCAAATGCTGAAAGCTGGTTAAAACGCTTAAATCTGATTTGGCGGATTTTGTTTTGGAACACAAATACAGTTCTTGCAGTTTTGGATTCACGCCGTATAGGAAATTCAGGTTGCCGAAGCCGTTGTCGGAACTCAGTACCAAACTTTTCAGGCTTTGAAATTCTGCCAGTTTTTCCAAATTGCGGATGATGCTGTTGTTACCGCCGACTTCAATTGAAAGGTTTTCTAAGTCAGTAAAACTGGCAATCCAATCTACATCGAAATTTGAATACGCATAAAAGCGTAGATGGATGGACGGATGGTGTTGTAGCACTTCTTCCCATAGAACAGGGAAAATCGTCTGTAAATTTGCACCTTCGCTAAATTGAATACGATCCAGTTCATGGACTTTGTTTTTGTACTGGTGCAAATCTTGGAGAAATTCGGCAAAGTTGCTGTTGATTTCCCAAAACTTCGGGAGACCATAGATATATCCGCCCATGCTTTCCTTTCTTTTTATTTAAGTTATCGAATTATAATATTTTTCATTTAAATACGGGTTTCAGGCCGTCTGAAACTGCCAGCTTTGCCAATGGTATTTATCATAATCGATAAGGCGGGCGGGCTTCCAAGTTTTTGTCCAATGCACATCGGTTTTAACGTGTTTGGCGCGAACAAGTTTAAAGAGGTTGTCAAACTCGTTGGACTGTACGGGCAGGTTACCGTTGTTGGTGGCGAAATCAGCGGCATTGCGGATGACGAAGCCTTCGCTGCATGCTTCGCCTGTTTTCGGGTCGTAGCCGCCGAGTTTGCCTGCGGTTTGCACGCTGTCTGTCCATGTTGCGCCTAAATTGGCGAACAGCCATTGCGCCAAAGCGGTGTCTTCGTCGGTGTATTTTTGGGTGAAGTCGGTAAGCGGCTGCACGATGGGAAGTTCGGGGACTGTGGGGAAGTCGAACAGCTGGGCATAGAATTTAACTTCTTCCCACGACAGCCAATGTCCGCCGCGACGGACGGCAAAAAGGTAAAAATAGCTTTCCAACTGCGAATAGGCGATGGAGTGGATACCGTACATGTTTTCGCCGAAAAGTTCGAGGTCACCCAAGTCGTCTTTGATGTGCTGCCAGCGTTGCAGCAGCGGTTTGTCCCACGGATGTTGGGTAGGGGCGGCATGGCTGCGGGCATAAAGACCGTGGGCGGCGAAGCAGTTGTTTTGCCCGTCCAGCTTTTCGGTCAATACCAATTGCGGCAGAGTAGCGAAATGCGCGAGGTAGCCGCGCGGCATAAAGCGGTCGTCTGAAGTTGTGCCCAAGCTGATGGGTGCGTGCAGGCTGCGGGCGTATTTTTGTGGTTCGGTATTGGCTATCATGACTTGTTCTTGAAATTTATTTTTTAAGTTTTTCGGATGGTTTCTGCGGCTGATTATATTTTTTCTACCGTATCGCTTTGTTTGGACACCAAAAGCTGGTCGACTTTCAGATTTTCGGTGTCGATGATTTCAAATTTATAGCCCGCGTAAACCAAAAAATCGGTGCGTTTTGGAATTTTGCGCAGGGAATACATCATAAAGCCGGCAATGGTTTCGTAGTTTTCCGAATTGGGAAATTCCTCGATGTCCAGCGCGCGCATGACGTCGGCGAGCGGGGTCGCGCCGTCCACCAGCCAGGTATCTTCGGTGCGGCGGATGATTTGCGGCTCTTCTTCGGTATTGACCAGCTCGCCCATGACGATGCTCATCACGTCTTTCAGCGTTACCACGCCGACCACTAGCGCATATTCGTTTACCACTACGGCAAAGTCTTCGCCGGAAGTTTTGAAGGTTTCCAATACATCGTAAAGCGACAGCGTGTCTGGGATGAACAAGGCTTTGCGCAACACGCGCTTGTCGGTCAGGCGGACGTCTTTTTCTTTTAAAAACAAAGTCAGCAGCGTGTGTGATTCGATGTAGCCGATGACGCGTTCCAAATCGCCGTCGCACACCAAGAATTTGTTGTGCGGTTTTTCCGACATGATTTCCAACACGGTATCGCTGCTGTCGTTTTTATCGAAATAGGCGATGTATTCGCGCGTACTCATGGTGGAAGTCACCGTGCGCGCCTGCATGTCGAAAATATTTTCAATCAGGTAGTGTTCCTGCTCTTTCAATACGCCCGCCTGTGCACCCGCATCGACGACGGCGTAAATGTCTTCCGAGGTCAACTGCTCTTGGCGGACGGTGGAAATTTTGAAAAGTTTGAATATCGCGTTCGCCAGTCCGTCAAATGTCCAAACGAAAGGCTTTAGGATAAAAATCAAAAACATCATCGGCCGCACGATGCGCACTGCCACCGCTTCGGGATGGGTCATCGCTATGCGCTTGGGCATCAGGTCGGCAATCAGGATGAAGCTGCCGGTGACCAGCGCGAATGTCAGCAGCGACGCGGCCGTACTGCCCCAACTGCCCGCGTTTGCCAACAAACTGCCGAAATAAGGGCGCACCGCCGCTTCGCCGACGATACCGGCGAGAATGGCGACGGCGTTCAAACCGATTTGGACGACGGTGATGAAGCTGCCCGGCTGCTGCTGCATATTGAGCACATCCAGCGCGCGCGTGTCGCCGCCGTCTTTTGCCATGACTTGCAATTTGATTTTGCGCGCCGAGGCGAGCGCGAGTTCGGAGCAGGAAACGAATGCGCTGATGACGATCAGCAGGACCAATAACAATAAGGCTTCGAGAATATTCATGAAAAACGGTGTGTGTGGCAAACAGAGGACATTTTAGCATTAAAGGTCGTCTGAAAAATTCAGACGACCTTTTTGCCAGTCATACTTACCAATCGCGCGGGGCAACCAGTTCTTCGATGTCCGCATCTTCAAAGCCGTAGCTTTGGGCGATGTATTCCATATCGGTGGCAATCGTGTCTCTAGCGACGGTCTCGATTTCGCTGTCGTTTTCATCAAACTCTTCAGCCAATTCGTTGAAGCGTTCGGTAGCTGCGTGGGTTAGTTCGTATAGGGCGTCGAGATTTTCGGGCTGTTCGGTTTCGATTTGGCGGCACAGTTCAACCAGGATGTTTTCTCCTTTTTGCACGAGTTTGTGCGGGAAATAATCGTCGTCGTACATATCCTGCAAAAAGGTGTGGTTTGCCAATTCGGTGTTGTTCAGTTGATGACGTGTAGTCATGATTTTCCTTTTCTATTTAGCAGATGGATTTTAAAAAAAGGTCGTCTGAAAGCGCAGCTTCAACGAAGTTAAAACGGTTTTGAGATTTTCAGACGACCTCTGTGGATTGTGGGCGACAGATTAGCTTTTGCCTCCAAACCTATGGCTTAACCTTTGGCGGTAAAGCGTTTGTTGACGCGCAGGCGTTCGCCGCGGCCGGCTTTTTTGATTTCCAGCCAGTCGGTGTAGATGGCGTGGATGAGGTGGTTTATGGTTTCAAAGCCGTATTGCTGCGGGTCGGTGCCTTGTGCGGCGAGTTGCTTCGATACGTCGCTCAAACGCGCCCAGCCTTGTTCGTCGGCGTGGGTATCGACTGCCTGCTGTACGGCGGGAATAACGCGGGTAACGGGCAGTTTGCTGCTTTTGGCGGCGGGTTCGGGTTTGGCGGGTGTCGGTTGCGCGGTGTCTGCCGCAGGGCTTGGTGCGGTGTTTTCGTTCTTGGCTGGGTTGGGTTGCTTGCCGCGCGTTTTGCGTTTTGGTGCGGCGTTGGGGTCGTCTGAAACGGTTTCTTCTGCTTGATGGCTTGCCACCGGGTTTTCAGACGACCTCTCTGTCGGCTTGTCGGCGGATTTGCGGCGGCGGACTTGGAGTTGGTTGTTGTCGGTGCGGTGTTCGAAGATGTCGAAGGATTTGATGAGGTCGGAGAGTTTGCCGTAGCCGTAAAGCCTTGAGTCGAAATCGGGATTGATTTTGCTGATGTAGCTGCCGATGGGACCGAGGTTTGCCCAGCCGAGGTCGTCGGCGTTTTCGCGCACGGCGCGTTTGAGCAGGGCCAGCGCGTCAGGGGCGGCGGCAGGGGTGTTTTTGCCGCTGTTTTTCTCTTTTTCTTGGCGTTGTTTTTCGGGACGGAAGATTTCGGTGTAGATGAATTTGTCGCAGGCTTTGCGGAAGGCTTCGGGCGTTTTCTTTTCGCCGAAACCGTACACGGTCAGCCCGCTTTCGCGCAGGCGGCTTGCCAGGCGGGTGAAGTCAGAATCGCTGGATACGATGCAGAAGCCGTCGAAGTTGCCGCTGTATAGCAAATCCATCGCGTCGATGACCAGCGCCATATCGGTGGCGTTTTTGCCTTTGGTGTAGGCGAATTGTTGGACGGGGATGATGGCGTGGGGCAGGAGGGCGGCTTTCCATTTGGAAAGGCCGTGGCTCCAGTCGCCGTAGATGCGTTTGACGCTGGCGATGCCGTATTTGGCGATTTCTTCGAGCAGGCGGTCGATGATGTCGGCGGGGGCGTTGTCGGCGTCGATCAGGACGGCGAGTTTGGTGTTGGCGTTGTTGGCGGTCGTCATTTTTCGGGGGCTTTCGGGAACGGGTTTATCGGTAGCGCACGTTTTCGGCGGCGTCGATGCGGATGCGGCCGCTGCGCAGCAGGCGGGTCAAGACCAGCGCGGCGGTGGCGGGGCTGTGCAGCTTGGCGGTCAGAAGCTGCATCAGCGCGGCTTTTTTCTTGGGACGGTTTTTTTTC
>CAKARM010000024.1:0-13504 GCA_916720585.1 uncultured Neisseria sp. | reverse complement strand
GGCTTGGTAGCGTTTGACGAAGCGGTATTCGACGAGGGTGTTGGTGTTTTCGTCAGCTTCCGCCCAGACGCTGCCGCCTTTGCCGCCGTCGCCGCCGTCGGGGCCGCCGCGCGGTACGAATTTTTCGCGGCGGAAACTGGTTGCGCCATTACCGCCTTTACCTGCGGCGACTTCGATTTTTGCTTCGTCGATGAATTTCATGGTGTTCTCTTGTATTTTGAGTTTCAGACGACCTTTTGTGTCGGAGGTCGTCTGAAAAATGGGAATGGGGGATATTATAAGGGATATGGGGGATGTGCGCCCGTTTCTCTGTCCCGCTTGGTTTTTTGCCGGATTTTTTGTGAAAACAGCCGTCCTGAAATCGCGGTTTCGGACGGCTGTTTGCTTTTTTGGGATTATTTGGCAGTTTTTTGTTCTTCGCGTACTCTGTCTGCAAGCAGGTCTATGGTTTTCATACCTGATTCCCAGTCGGCAAATTCGACTTTGTATTTGCCGCCGACAATGACGGTAGGCGTGCCGTCGATTTTGTAGGTATTGGTCAGCTCTGCCATTTTGTCTGCGCGGGTTTGGCTTTCAGGGGATTCGTAGGCGGCGAGGACTTTTTTGCCGTCAAAAGCGGTTTGCTCGGCCAACCATTTTTTGAGGGTTTCAGGGTCTTGCAGTTTGACTTTCTGATTAACCATAGCATCAAAGATATGGCTGTTTGCAATGTCTTTGGTATCTGCGACCGCTATATCGACGGCGGCAGCAAGGCGCGCCAACGGTTTCATCTCATCGCCCCAAACAACGTGTTCAGTACGAAGGTAGGTGTCGTCTTTGAAGGTTTTGACGTGTTTGCTCAAAACGGGCTCGAGGTGGGCACAGTGCGGACAGAAGTAGCCGAAAAATTCGAGGACTTCGACTTTGCCTGCCTGCTGTTGGGGAATAGGCGTGCTGAGAGTGGTGTAGTTAAGCCCTTCAACCAAAGCGACAGGCGCAGCGGAGGCTGCTGAAGCCGCAGGCGCACTGTCGGCAGGAACGCTGGTTTGGACTTTGTTGTCGCAGGCGGTCAGGGCCAGCAGAGCAGTAGCAAGGGTAAGGGTTTTCAGTTTCATGTTTACTCCGTGATTTTCAGTCTAATATGGGATTTTATTGTATTTTTACAGTTTGATATATGGTTTGATGCGAAAAAGACGGTTTCATATGAAGAAAGGATGGTTTCAGACGACCTTTGAAAAATAGGGAGTTAGTGAAAATTTACCGTCTGCAGGTACTGGCTTTCAGTATTTTTAAACTGAGAATCTTGAGCAAAAGTATCAAACTGCGAATAGTTTGAAGAAATCGGCGGATTCGGATTGAAAGTGTAACACTTGCCGCATACTGGCCTTTTTCTGTTATGGAAAGTTGCACTTCAAATTCGAATCCAAGGTCGTCTGAAAATCCGTCCATGCATTGCTACTATTTGTAAGATGCAACAGGTTTGCGCTTTTATGACAACAATTCCACGAAACAACTGAATAAAGAAAATATCAATACAATCTACCTTATAAAAAAGCCTGAACATATTTTCGATGTTCAGGCTTTTGATATTTGGCTCCCCGACCTGGGCTCGAACCAGGGACCTGCGGATTAACAGTCCGTCGCTCTACCGACTGAGCTATCGGGGAATTAGAAGAGGAATTCTAACTTAAAAAAAACAAGAAGTCAAGAATTAATCCCCTATTATCATTAATGATATGATTTATATGCGGTTTTATAAAATTTCTGCAATATGTTTAGCAGCACGTTTAGCATCCAGCAAGATCAAACCCAGCTTACCGCTTTCCTTCGCCATAAGGGCCAATACTGCATTATCACCTGCTTGACTCAACAGAATATAACCTGTTTTACCTTTAACCATCACTTGATCCAACTCACCACATGCCAGCTCATGCACTGAACGGTTGCCCAATGCCAACAATGTTGCAGACATAGCACCAACTCTGTCCGCATTCAAATGTGATGGAAGCATTGTAGCAATTGGCAAACCATCAGTCGATATTACAGCTGAAGCTGTAATATCGGGAGAAGTATTATTTAAATCACTCAACACAGAGATTAATAATTGTTGCATATTTATTCCATTCTCAAATTATAACTTTAGTTATATAGTTTGCTGGCGGCTACCATATCTGTGGTACAACACTTTAACCAGTGTCACGAACGCCTCTTTATTTAAGTCAGGCATACCACCTATAACTAGAATCAGCTTAGTTTCACCAATATACAATGGGAAAAATGTTAACTCGCTCTGACCAGAAGGATCACAAATCCCCCATGCGCTATTATTGATATGCAAATTGTTACGAATCAGCAGACGATGACCATCTTCCATCTTAGCCACCTCGCTTGCCAACAGGCCTAACTCTTCGGCAGCTTCATGATGAAAATTAGCATTGGCAAAATACAGGCCATTCTCATCAGCCAGCAAAGCTTTACCTGAATTAGACAACTGCTCTAACAATTCCGGTAACTGCTCGTCTGTCAAATGAATATCTTCGTTACTAATATTTTCATCACCATATAAAAACTCTAAACGTTGCAAACGGTACAACAAGTTTAAAGCCGTATTAATATCACTGGTATCAGCCCAAGCTAGAATTTTTTCGCTACTAATGACCTCTGACGGATTTGCACGCAATAAGCTATATAGCAATGTTCTACTTGCGCTTGGTGTATCGCTGGTTACTGCATAATAAGCACCAGCAGGTGTAATTCTGGGATATAAATTTGATTGCAAAGAAAGTGTTGATTCCATTTTATACCTCTAAACCCGGATCAATTGAGAACAACATTGCGCTAACCAATTGTTTGACATCATCTTCTCTACGAGCATCAATCTCAAAAACCGGTACATTAAAATTATTTTGTGCTAAATATTTCTGATATACATCAACGCTTGGCAATGAACGAATATCCATTTTAGTAACGCCTACTACTAATGGCGCTGTTTTCAATAATTCTCGGAATGCTTCCAAGAAGAATTGCAAATCCTTCAATGGGTTTGTTCGTGTATTATCCAAAAGCAATACCAATCCCATACTACCCTGGCTTAGAATTTCCCACATAAAGTTAAAACGTTCTTGCCCCGGTGTACCATATAAATGAACTTTGACTTCTTCATCCAAATGGATCACACCATAATCCATTGCTACGGTGGTATACCCCTTACGAACCAGCGTCATATCTGATGCAGATGCATCTGTTTGTACAGGCGGCTCATCTGATAACGCAGAAATTGCTGTTGTTTTACCTACTCCAACCGGACCGGTAAAGATAATTTTATTTTCTTTCATTACATGTCCTTTTTAGCGTTTTCCCAATAATTTACGCATTAAGCGCTGTAACAAACCGCGTGGCTGCTCTTGCGAAGGACCTGCCACTTTTTCTGCATCCTTAACCATCTGACTATCAGGCACATCGCTATTAACACTAACATGTTCAGAAATATTGGCATGCTGATTAGCTTGATTCGGAGCATATTCGCTATCCGTTGCCAAAAAGCCTGTTACAGAGGTTGCCGCCAAATAATTCAAGATATCTGGCATTTCCAAAGGCATAACTTTATAGAGGATATTTAAGTTGACTGATGTTTTAGTTAAAAACGCAGATAACCTCATAGACTCTGGAACCGGAGCAAGCCTGGTCAAATTAGGCCAACGCTTTAAAGTGAAAATCGTTTGAGGAGTCATCGGATAAATCAATCTTCCCTGAGCAGTCCAAATTGCCATCTGCCACAAACAAGACATAATCGTTACTTTGGCTTTTTCTTTCCACTGGGGATTATCCGGCACGACTTTGCATACAACAGATAAATTGTCATTCTTACAAAGCCCTTCTAACTCATGGGCGTTGACTGTCAGCAATACCCTTTGAATACTTGGGAAAACGATTAATACCGGTTTACCCTCATGTAAAACGGCAATATCCTGATGGCCTTGACTGGCAAACTTCAAAGCACCAAGTAACCCTTTATTCGGATTAAAGCGACGAATAGTAGCCTTTCTACTTTCGTTACCGTTTTGCGCTCCTTCTTGTACTTCTGCCTTTTGAGCCGAAGCATCAAAAATATTCCCGCCCTGCGCCAAACTTCTTAAAATCGGGAATAAGGTATCGAATTTAACCGGCTTAGCCAAATACGGCGTTGTAACAGATGGCTCTTGCGAACAAAACATCGCAACAGGAATATCAGGGTATTTGATTTTGAGCGTTTTCCACGTTTCAACACCCTCAGCAGTATCAGTATCTACCAATACTAAATCTGGTATTTCATCTGAATCTGAGTCAAGAATCTGATAGTTCGTCGTATTGTGCATTTTAAAGGCCATACGGAAAACGGCTTCTTGCTGCTCGCTCATATCGCGCAGCATAATCCGTATGGTTTTGATTTTAGGTAACAGATTATCCATCATGGTACTCTCTAATTATTTTATTTTTTTGAATGTTGATTTACATGTTGCAGCAAACGGCTCATTGCCAATACCACTTCTTCCGGAAGGCTGACAACGCGTTCACGCAATAAGCGCAAGAATTGTTCCAGACGTGCCCAGTCCTCTACTCTTTCGTAAAGATCGAACAGCATCACATACAATTGAGATTCTTGCGGGTACTGTAAAACAGCTTGTTCCAAAGTACCTATGGCCAAATCCAACTGACCGTACATCAGTAAAGATTCAACTTCTTTCAGTGCTTCATCTGCAGGAGAGGCGTTGACGCTAATGATAGAAGAATCTTTTTGTACCAGTTCGCGATATTTAGCTTTCATTTGAAGAGAAGTAGGTCGGATATAACCCCTTTCCAAACCAATTTCTCTGATTTTATTTTCGTTAGGTCCTTTCTCCAAATCATCAAATACTTCATGATAACCAAGGCTATATCCCCAACCCAGCATGCGTTCTTTCACTTGGCGGCCATACTGACCCAATGAGTGGTACAACTTCCACAAGTGTTTAGCAAACTGACTGATTTCTTCATGCTGATAGTCAAGTTTTAATGCATCGATGATAAGGCTTGCCGGCTTAGAAGAGCTTTGAATGGCACGGTTATATTGTTGAACAGCAGTTTCATAACCTACTTTGTCTTTCAAGATTTTGGCACTTTGTTCAGGTTTAACAAATCCGATAACGGCTCCCATTTCTTCCGGAGTAATATCGGTAAACTCTTTCTTGCCCAATACGATAGCAGCGCGTTTGGAAACGCCAGGGGCGTGATTAGCGCCTGCATTGTCATTAGTCATCGCAGGAGCGGATGTCGAAGCCTCTTCCAAATCAGGTTGCTCTCCGATTTGGCGCTCGATTTCCTGCATGCTCCATCCCAAACGGTTTTCTGCCAATACGCGTAACGGCAAATGCGTCTGATCGGACATCAAGCCGGCTTTAACGTACTCAGCCAGACTTTCTTCAGACAAGACGGAGCCATGACGCTCCAAGGCGTCTGTCAGCATATCGATATTACCAACGCGCAGACTCAGCCCGACAAGCTCATGTACTAATTTTTCAGGAGCCCCATCGTTTAGGCCATTCAAATAACCCGCCAAAGATTCGGCAGCCTTACTCTCATAACCAAATTGCTTATATACTTGATATTCCGTCAGTGGGTCGACTTCTTGTGCAGATACAGACGTAGTTGAACCGGCAGAACCACTGCCTCCCCATTCCCAATCTTGTTGATCCGGATCGGAAACGGATTGATTGACCTGATCAACCCAATCTGGACTTCCCCCTTCAATACTTTCTTGATTTGGGTGATGGTTTTTTTTGGATGATGCTTTAGCTGCTTTTGTCGTCTTTTTAGTTTTAGCTGAGCCCTTCTGTTTATAAAAAATAAACAGCAGCACCATAAACAAAAGCACTAGCAATATGATTAAAAGTGGATTTTTCAAGAACACCTCCCGATACTGTGGTGCGGCAAATAAAACTACATATATTCGATGTTCGGCATTTATGGAAACAGCCGAATCATCTATTCCCCAATTGAATTATGATAACATGATTCAACCAATAATTACATTAAAAACCATTTGTCAGACACTCCCACTATCGGATTTACAACTCAAACACGCCGATGGATTCGACATGAGAAGTTTGTGCAAACATATTCATAATGCCTGCAGATTTGAAGTTGTAACCCTTATTTACCAATACTTCCGCGTCACGTGCAAAGGTTGAAGGATTACATAAAACATATACGATTTTTTTCGGCAGGTATGGTGTATGTAGCGATTTGACAACAGCATAAGCACCACTCCTGGGCGGATCGAGCAACATTTTGTCGAATACCCCCCATGAGGCTACCGTCTGCTCATCTGTCTCAAACAAATCTGCTACCTCAAACGACACATATTTTACACAACTGTTTCGAAGAGCGTTTTGCCTGGCACGCAAAACAAGGGAATCCAATCCTTCAATACCCGTTACTGACGCACCGCTCTTTGCCATAGGAAGGCTGAAATTGCCCAACCCGCAAAATAAATCTGCCACCCTGTCATTAGGCTGTATATCCAACAGGCGCAAAGCCCTGCTGATCATTACAGCATTCAAGTCCGCATTAATCTGCGTAAAATCACCCGGCTGATAAGGCATTTCTACCGAAAATTCAGGCAAACTGTATTTCAATTCGGGCAAATCTTTAGGGTACAGTGCAGTTGACGGCTCGCGCCCATATTGAAACCAAACCTGCCAAACTTGCTTTACCCCACCTGATATCTTATCAAACCATGTCTCAATTTGCTTCAAAGAGTAGCCAGACGGTTTTTTTATGAAACAAATGTTCAAAACAACCAATGCACGGCTATTAAAAAATTCTACAAATCGGACTGCCGCCCCGCCATCAGACAGTGTTTGCAACAACAATTTCACCATAGGTAAAACATCTGAAATATGTTTAGGCAACACCTGACATGTTTCAATATCAACCACTTCATTCGTTTTTTTCGCCTGAAAACCCATTTTCAGACGACCCTTCTTACCGACTGAGACACTCAACCGCGCCCTATCCCGATAATGCCAAGCCGAACCATAAATAGGCGGAAGAATCTGTTCCGGTTTGACTCTGCCGATACGCTCAAGCTGTTCTTCCAAAATACGTTGCTTCAATGCAACTTGAGCGGTTGGAGACACATGTTGCAACGAGCAGCCGCCACATGTCTCATAATAACCACACGCAGGCCGGACTCGTTCACCTGACTCTTTTAATACTTCTACTGTCTCTGCTTCACTGAACTGTTTCTTCTCCCTCAGCACCCGAAACGACACTTTCTCAGTAGGCAGCGCACCTTTAATAAAGACAGTTTTGCCATGTACTCTGGCAACGCCGCACCCCTCATAATCCAAAGAAAAAACATCAGCCACGCCGTCAAAATATTTCGTATCAGCCATCACTTATCCACTCGACACCCGGTTTATCTTTTCAGACGACCCCAATCCATACCTGCCGCTCAAACCGGCAAGCAACCGAAAGGGCATATTTTCGCACAAAAAAATACAGATTCAGGTATGATTTCCCAAAATCTTCTTTTCATTTATTACAAGTATTACGACACATGAAAAAAACCATTTTCGGCCTGACCGCTGCCTTCTTCGTTACCGCCGCCTCAGCCAACACACCCATCCCGGACGTCTCTCCCGTTTCCGAAGGTCAGCACGTCGTCATCAATATTCCGCAACAACGCTTATTCTTATATACAGACGGCAAACTGACCAAAATCTATCCTGTCGCCGTCGGCAAGGCCATGACCCAAACCACATTGGGCGAACACAAAATCGGTGCAAAAGCCTTCAATCCGACTTGGCACATCCCTAAATCCATCCAAAAAGAACGTGGCGACGGCGTCAAAAGCGTACCAGCAGGCCCTAACAATCCGCTCGGTCCTGTTTTTGTCCGTCTCGGTGATCCCAAACTCGGTTTAGGCATTCACGGCACTAATGCCCCTGCCAGCGTACCGGGCGTCCGCAGTCACGGCTGCGTCCGCATGAAGTCTCCGGATGCACTGGAATTTGCTAAAACAATCGCCTCCGGCGCTCCCGCCTCCGTCATCTACCAAATGGCCAGCCTCAACGAAGATGCCAACCAAAACCTTTGGCTGGCTGCATACCACGACCCATACGGCAAAAAAAATCTGGATACTGCAGTCTTGAAGAAAAGTATTGCCGCTTGGGCAAAAGCACACGGTAAAACCATTAATCCGGCTAAAGTAGACGCTATTTTAAAAAACCGCACCGGTGCCGCCAACTGTCTGACCTGTGCCAAAGGCGTCAAACTCAAAACCCCGTTGAAATCACTCGCCTGGACGAGCGGCTCCAGCGCTTTCAGCAAACCTAAAATTGCGCCTAAGCCTGCTCCGGTCAAAGATGTGGTTCTGCCTAAAGGTACTGAAATCGAAGTCGAAGCTGACGATACACCCGCTTCCGCACCAAACCAAAGCGTTCGTCCTGAAGCAAATCCGGCAAAACTGTACAACGCCCCCGCCAGCACGCCGAGCTATCCGAAATATGACATCCCGGAAGGCAGCGAGCCGACAGGAGTGTTGTTCTAAAAGCAAAGGAATTTTCCGAATGCAAAGGTCGTCTGAAATTCAGCTCCCTAACAATATAGGAGCCGACAAATTTCAGACGACCTTTTTCATCCAATATCGTTCACATCCTTACAATCAAACCGCCCGCGCTCCCTTTTTTCCCAATAACCGCTTTACCAAACCAAATGCCAATTGCTTTTCAGTATCAGGAAAACAATCCAGCCCGATACACCGCTATTGCATAGTGGATTAAATTTAAATCAGGACAAGGCGACGAAGCCGCAGACAGTACAGAACCGATTCACTTGGTGCTTCAGCACCTTAGAGAATCGTTCTCTTTGAGATAAGGCGAGGCAACGCCGTCCTGGTTTAAAGTTAATCCACTATAAATTAGCGGCTTTCCGCCCATCGTCAGGGCTTTAGAAAATCACCGCGTTGTTAACGCCATGCGGCGACAAACTCATTCCAATGCTGCTTGTCCTGGGCCTGTCCGGTCAGGTAATGCTTCAGCCGTTTGACTTCCACTTCATACTCATCCGCGTCCAAAGCGCCGCTCATCAGGCGGAAGCGTAGGAACATCAAATAAGTGTTTGCCGCATCGGTTTCGCAATAATCGCGGATGTCTTTCAGACGACCTGCGTGGAACGCCTCCCAAACTTTACTGCCGTCCATGCCCAGTTTGCCAGGAAAGCCGCAAAGTTTCGCCATATCGTCCAGCGGCACATTGGCACGCGGTTGGTACAGGGCGAGCAGATCCATCAGGTCGCAATGGCGGTTGTGGTAGCGGCTGATGTAGTTGTTCCACTTGAAATCACGGCTGTCGCCGAAATCGCCCTCGCCCATATCCCAATAACGCGCTGCCGCAATACCGTGTATCAGCGCACGGTAATGCAGGACCGGAAGGTCGAAGCCGCCGCCGTTCCAACTGACCAATTGCGGCGTATGGCTTTCGATAAGATCGAAAAACTTGGCGATCATTTCCTCTTCGCTGTCGTGCATTTCGCCTATGGTGCCGACGTGGATTTTGTCCCGCCCCCAACGCATACAGCAGGAAATGGCGACTACTTGGTGTAGGTGGTGCTGCATAAAATCAGAGCCGTTTTGGGCGCGGCGTTTCTGCTGGGCAAACAAGACCACCTCGTCGTCCGGCAAAGAGGCAGGCAGGTCGTACAACAGGCGGATGCCGTTCACATCAGGTACGGTTTCAATATCGAAAGCCAAAATCGGGGTCATGGGCGACTCCTCAAATTCAATCAAAACAGATTAAAACAGACAACAGGATAACGGCATTGTGGCATGTTTCCGCATTTATTGACAGTCAAATCACACCGCCGCCCCACCATTCCATCTGCCTGTACACCTACCCAAAACACCGTCAAAACAGTAAAATCCCCCTTTTATCCCAATTCGAACCATAAGCCATGCTCACCTTCCAACAAATCATCTTCAAACTGCAAACATTCTGGGCAGACAAAGGCTGCACCGTCATCCAACCTTTCGACATGGAAGTCGGCGCCGGTACTTCCCACCCCGCCACCTGCCTGCGCGCGCTCGGCCCAGAGCCTTGGTTTGCCGCCTACGTCCAACCCAGCCGCCGCCCCAAAGACGGCCGCTACGGCGACAACCCCAACCGCCTGCAACACTATTACCAATTCCAAGTCGCCCTCAAACCCGCACCCGCCAATATCCAAGACCTCTATCTCGATTCCCTGCGCGAATTGGGCATCGACCCAAAAGTCCACGACATCCGCTTCGTCGAAGACGACTGGGAAAACCCCACCCTCGGCGCATGGGGCTTGGGCTGGGAAGTCTGGCTCAACGGCATGGAAGTGACCCAGTTCACCTACTTCCAACAAGTCGGCGGCATCGACTGCACTCCCGTACTCGGCGAAATCACCTACGGCATCGAACGCTTGGCGATGTACCTGCAAGGCGTGGAAAACGTATACGACCTCGTTTGGGCAAAAACGCTGGACGGCAACACCGTCACCTACGGCGACGTGTACCACCAAAACGAAGTCGAACAATCCACCTACAACTTCGAATACAGCGATGCCGACTGGCTGCTGCGCCAGTTCAACGACTACGAAGCGCAAGCCAAACGCTTGCTCGCCGAAGAAAACGCCAGCCTCGCCCTGCCCGCCTACGAGCTTGTCCTCAAAGCCGGACACACTTTTAACCTCTTAGACGCACGCGGCGCCATTTCCGTTACCGAACGCGCCACCTACATCGGCCGCATCCGCGCGCTGAGCCGCACCGTAGCGCAGAAATACGTTGAAAGCCGCGAAGCATTGGGCTTTCCTTTAATTAAATCAAAATCCTAATAGGTGTTGATATGTTCCGCAAAACGCTTGCCGCCGCGACACTGGCCCTCGTTTTTTCTGCAACTGCTCAGGCTGCGCCTTTATCGTTTAAAGACAAAATACTGGAAGCCAAATCCTGTGCCGGCAAAAACAGTGAAGGCAAACCCCTTTGCCATCAACTTACTGTCGGCTATCCGATTACCGGTGATAAACATTTGGATGACTGGGTCAGGAAAGAAATGGGAGGCAAACTGCCTACGCAGAAATCGGTTCAGACGACCTTAATACGCGACAAAGACGTAAAGGAGACCAATCGGGAAAATAGGAAACTCGGCAAAGATGATGGCTCTCCTTGTGCGTTGGACTATGTGGATACGTTAGAACTGGAAGGCTATACGCCCAACTATGCCGTTTTCGGACAAGAAGACTGGGAATATACCTGTGGCGCACACGGAAACGGCGTGCACACGCTGATGGTGTTGAAACGCGGCATTGCCAATCCGAAGCCGCTTAAATTGGATGATATCCTGTTGCCCGGACAAAAAGCAAAGCTGACGCATCTGATTAAAGAAGCCTATGTCAAATACCTGAAGGAAAATAGTGATGACACCGAAGAAGAAGCACGTGATTACATTAGTGGATACAATAGTGACAAATTTTCCGCTACGGAAAACTGGCGTTTCGATAAAAACGGCTTGACTTTCCTGTATCAAAGTTACGAAATCGGGGCATATGTTTTAGGCAGACCTGAGTTTACTATCCCCACTAAGGATTTACAGGGAATTGTGAAACCTGAAATCTTGAAGGAAACGGAGCATTTCATACAACCTAAAAAATAATTTAGGAACCGGTGCAGATTATCTCCCCTTAGCTTCTGACCGATTCAAGTATAGTGGATTAACTTTAAACCAGTACGGCGTTGCCTTGCCGTACTATCTGTACTGTCTGCGGCTTCGTCGCCTTGTCCTGATTTAAATTTAATCCACTATATTTGCAGTGAATCTTCAAAAAAAGGTCGTCTGAAAACCTAATTTGGTTTTCAGACGACCTTTTAGCTTTGGCAAATCAAGCCTGACGACTTATCGTCTGCCACAAGCCATAAGCGTTTCGTTTATTTGAACCACCGCGACAGCGCCGGAATCCGCGACAGCAAAGCCGTATCCAAAATCCAAATTACGGCGATGGCGGCGATGGCGGTCGGGAACAATACCGCCACGATCAAAAGCGGCACAGCCATTGCCCACCATACCGGCAGCTCGATTTTCTGCGCCGGAGGAACCAGTCCGCCTGCTTTGGCAGGACGGCGTTTCCACCACATCACACAGCCGCTGACGCAGATGAAAATAACCGCCAGGCAGAACAAGACGTTCGCCAACACGCTCCACCAGCCCAGCGTCCCCATGTGCAGCGCGATGCTGGCCGCCATGAATTTGCCGAAGAAGTTGTAATCGTCGAAACGGATGTCGGCCAGGATTTTGCCGCTGTATTGGTCGATGTGCACCGTGCGGTCGGCGGTCGGGCTGACCATGTCGTAGCTCATCGAATCCTGCGACAGCGTCCACACGCCCGTTTCACCTTTGGGCAGGTTGAGTTGGTAGCGGCCTTTGAAACCGATTTCGCGGGCGAAGCGGTCAACCGTTTCCAAAGTCATCGGTTCGCTCGGATTGATGCCGTTTTCGCCCTTCGTCGTACCGGAAACAGGCATGGGCGTGAGTTCCAGAACCCACGGTGCTTCTTTGGTTTTGCCGTCGTTCAACACATCGCCGTGGGTCGGCACGACGGATACGGGGTTTGGTTCGACCCCCCATTTACCGGCGGGGAACTGGCTCCAAGACTGAACGAACTTACCGCCCCAAATGCCCGCCCAAGCAACACCAGACAGACAGAACAACAATAAAATCAAAGAAACCCAAGTGCCGAATGCACCGTGCATGCTACGCCACCATGTGCGTCCTTTGCCTGCTTTTGGCACAAGCATGGATTTCAGGCTGCGCTGTTTCGCCCACCACAAATAAATCCCGGTAATGATCATCAAAATAGTCAGCGAAGCTGCTGTTTCCAGTATATAGTCGCCCACCGGACCGATCATCATATCCCCGTGGATTTCGTCCATCGTGTGATACCAGCCCTCTTTGCGCGGCATGGAACTGACGACTTTCGCCGTGTAAGGATCGACGGCGACCATGGTAGCTTTGTCGTCGTTGTTCACGCGGAACACGGCAACCATATCGTCGGCGCGCGGCGCGATATATTGCACCACCGACGCGGTTTCAGGGTTCACAGACTGCCGCGCCGCTTCCGCCTGCGCCGACAAAGGCTGTACCTGCGCCTGCGGGGTAACGTGTATGCGCTCGCCCTCTTTGCCGGTGATGTTGGCGAATAGAAGCATGCCCAGACCCGTTACGGCAAGCAGGGTCAGAAAGGGCGCGACCAATAGCCCGAAATAAAAATGCCACCGCCACACGGTCAGATAGCGGCGGTTGGCTTGTTGGTCGGGATGGGGAGTAGGTTTGGTTGTGTCCATAAATTCTCTCTTTTGTTTTGAGTGGATGGAGATAAAGCGCCAAGTTCCTGCCTTGCATTTTTATAGTGGATTAACTTTAAACCAGTACGGCGCTGCCTCGCCTTAGCTCAAAGAGAACGATTCTCTAAGGTGCTGAAGCACCAAGTG
>CAKARM010000023.1:0-13824 GCA_916720585.1 uncultured Neisseria sp. | reverse complement strand
AACGTCTGCTACGGCCAGCACAGCGACCGCACCTTTTTCACCAATTCGGAAGGCATCATCATCGATTATCACTGGGCACTCAGCAATTCATGGCGCGTGAATTGTAACAATCATGTTATGGGACGGCCGCCCCGATAAGGCCGCCTGAAAGCGCGCGCTTTAACGAAGTTGGAACACAAAAGCAGCCTGCACATTTGGAAAAACAAAGTGCAGGCTGCTTTTTGCGTGTTTAGGCAGCCTCTGGCGGCAAATATTTCCCCGCTTCGCGCAAGCTGAGTTTGGCCATTTTGTGCCGGTGTCGGTTGATAAAGCCTTGTACCCATTCGGGGTTGGTTTTGCTGTAATCGCGCAATGCCCAGCCGATGGCTTTGTTGATGAAAAATTCTTTTTGCCCCAGATTGTTGCAGATGATTTTTTCCAGTAGCGCGGTGTCGGTGCGTTGTTTGCGGAGCAGTTGGTGGTCGATGGCGACGCGGCGCAGCCAGATGTTGTCGTCCGTGCTCCATGCCAATAGGACGTTGTTGACTTCGGGGTGGCGCAGGGCAATGCCGCCGACAATGCGGTCGAGGACGTCCGAACTGTCCCACCATAATTTTTCGGTAATCAGCGTTTGCAAACGCGGGATGTCCTGCGGGGTCAGGTGCTTCTGCATTTTTTTCAGGTATTCGAGCGCGGCGTATTGCAATTCGCGGTGTGGGTCGTCCCAGCAGTGGCGCACGAAATCCCAATCGACCGGCTGTTTGGTGGCGCCTTTGAAAAACGGGCTGCACAGGCGGGCAAGCTGGGGTTTGCTGATGCCGAAATAGGTAAAGCGGTGTTTCATGTATGCCTGCATCGGCACGGCGCGTTCGGGGTTGGCGTGTTGTTGCAGGACGGCGAGCAGGGCGGGGTAGTCCATACGTTTTTCCTTTTTGCAGGAGATGACAGGGTTTGGGGTCGTCTGAAATCTTGGTCTTTGTTCTGCTTCCCTTTCGCCGCGCTGGTTTTTTTGCGGAAACATTTTCATCCTAAATGTGGGTGCAGCGCTTCTCGAAAAATCTTGGCGGGTTGTCTGGCTGAATCTGTTTTCTGTTTTTCTTTGATATGGCGGGTTCTTTGAAAGGATTTGTTTTCAGACGACCTCTTCTTCCAAATCGCCTTCGCGGGTTTCGCGCAGGTGTTCACGCAGGCGTTGGAGTTCGTGTTTGTCCAGCCACTTGCGGCGGCTGCGTTGCAGGAGGATGACGAGTGCGGAGATTTCGTTGCGCATATTGGTGCTGAGCCAGAGGAAGCCTTGCCATTCGTAATGGAGGCGGGCGGCGAGTTTGCCCAGCTCGGGATTGATGGAGGTGTCGATGCGGATGCGGCGGGCGTAGTGGCCTTTGATGAGGCGGACGGTCAGGCGCAGGTCGCGTTGGAGGCGGTTGAAATGGCGGTCGAGCAGGCGGATTTCGTGTTCGTTGAGGGTAGGGGCTTGCAGCTTGGCGGCGGTGGTGAGGAGCAGCTCGGTGGTGTTGACGATTTTGCGGTGGGCGTGCTGCATGGCTTCCATCATGGCGGGGCTGATGTGGCTTTCGCCTGATGTAGCAGCGAGGTGGCTGCGGCTTTTGACCATGCGGGCGTTGATTTGGCGCATTTTGACCATGTTTTGCTCCAGCCGCTCGCGGGTCATGCGTTTGCCGTTGCTGATTTCGGCAATCATTTTGCCGCATTCGGTCAGGTTGTCGGCAAGCATGAACCGCCACATGAGCGTGGAACGCAAGGGCAGGAGTTTGGCGGAGACGATGGCGATGGCGGCGCCGATGAGGACGTTCATGGCGCGCATAAGGCCGCTGTCGAGCCAGTTATTGCTGTTGTCGCCGATGAGCATGCACATGGTCAGTCCGGCAAGCATGGGGACGTAGCCGTTTTTGCCGACCGCCGCCCAACCTGCGGCTGCGCTGGCGGCGCCGACGGTCAGGTAGAAAAGGATACCGCCGTGGAAGTAGTGTTGGTTGAGCCACAACAGGGTCAGGCCTGCGCCCAAACCGATGACGGTACCGAGCATGCGTTCGACGGCTTTGGAGTAAATCGCGCCTTGAAATTGGAGCATGCCGAGGACGACGAATACGGTCATGCCTATCCATTCGCCGTGTTGGAGGTGGAGGAGTTTGGCGAGCAGGGTGGCAAACAGTACGGCCAGTCCGAGCCGGACGGCGTGTATGTGGCGGCGGTAGCGGTAGCGTTCGTAGGAGTTGAGCCAGCGTTTGACGAAGCGTTCGCGTTGTGAGGCGTTCATGATTGGGGCTATCTTGTTGAGATTTTTGGGTTTATCGGGCGGTATTGTAACGGGAATCGATAGGGAGATACAGGTTTCTGAATAAAGGATTTTCGGCAGGGCTGAAACGGATTGGTTTGGGGAGATTCGGTAAAAGGCAAAAGGTCGTCTGAAACGCTGTATGGTGTTTCAGACGACCTTTTTAACCGGGCTATGGGTTTACCAAATATCGGATTTGATTTTGCGTTTCAAGCCCGGATGTTCGGAAAGTTTGAAGACGGGGTCTTTGCCCATTTTCAGTTTCGCCGTGTAGTCCCTCAACAGCAGGAAGGCAAGCGGAGAGAGGATCAGGATGGCGACCAGGTTAATCCATGCCATCGTACCCATCGCCATATCCGCCATATCCCAAATCAGCGGGACGTTGGCGACTGCGCCGAAATATACCCAGCCCAAAACGAGCATACGGAAAAGGGCGGTCAACAGCCAATGGTTTTTGATGAACTGCACATTGGACTCGGCATAGGCATAGTTGCCGATGACGGTAGAGAAGGCAAACATAAACAGAATGATTGCCAAGAAGTCTGCGCCCCATGCACCGACTTGGCTGATAATCGCTGCTTGGGTCAGCTCTGCGCCGTTCAAATTGCCGTAAGGTTGTTGGTAAACCAAAACGATAAACGCCGTGCAGGAACATACGATAATCGTATCGACGAATACGCCCAGCATTTGAATCATACCTTGGGAAACAGGGTGTTTGACTTCGGCTGCCGCGGCGGCGTTAGGCGCAGAACCTTGACCTGCCTCATTGGAATACAGGCCGCGTTTGATACCGATCATCATGGTTTGCGAAATCAAACCGCCGAGCAGGCCGCCGCCGGCAGCTTTAAAGTTGAACGCGCTGTCAAAAATCTGACCGAAGACATGAGGAATCAGGCTGATGTTGGTGATGATGATGTAGAGCGCCATCAGCAGATATAAAGTCGCCATCAGCGGGACAAGCATTTCGGCGAAGCGGGAAACGCGGCGGATACCGCCGAAAATAATTGGCGCAGTCATGATGACCAATGCGACACCGACCGCATGTTCGTCCCAGCCCCACGCGGCTTTGGCGGTTACGGCGATGGTGTTGGTTTGAACAGCTTCATAAACGAATCCGAAGCAGAAAATCAGGCTCAATGCAAATACGATGCCCAACCATTTTTGACCCAAGCCTTGGGTAATATAGTAAGCAGGACCGCCGCGGAAATGATGGTTGTCGTAATCGCGGATTTTGAACAACTGCGCCAGTGAAGATTCGACAAAAGCCGAACTCATACCGATCAATGCGGTGATCCACATCCAAAATACCGCGCCCGGGCCGCCACTGCTGATGGCAATCGCCACGCCCGCGATGTTGCCCACGCCTACGCGGCTGGCAAGTCCGGTAACGAAAGCCTGAAACGGCGTAATACCGTGCGGATCATCGCCTTGTTGGCGCCCGCCGAGCATCTCTTTGATACTGCGTCCGAGCAGGCGGAATTGTACGAAACCGGTGGCAACTGTGAAAAACAGCCCTGCACCCAACAGGACATACACCAGCCCTGTCCACATCGGATCATTGATTTTCTGAACCAATTGGTGCAGCGATTCGGTAAAGTTGTTATCCATAAAAACCTTTCTGAGTTTGAATGACGGACGGTTTGCCGCCGTTCGGAAGTAGTGCATTGTAACAGACTGTCAACAAATTGAAAAAGTTTTATATCGGCGTGAAATAATGTATCTAATTGGTTGATATTCAATAATTAAAATCCTTGGTTAGGTGCGGGTGAGGCCGGATTCGCTTTCCTGTACGAAGCGGACAAATGCCTGAAAGAGGTCGTCTGAAAACGGGTTGGGCCTGTCTCGGAACTGCACGCAAAGTGCCGTATATTTCCCAACTGTTACCGCTTGTTATTCAATTGCGCCGAAAAATACGGTTTACGTTAGAATGCCATCCGAAATTCCGGCTGTATGGCGATAAACGCGGCAGTCCGGTTTCAGACGACATTTGTGCCACAAACAGGAAAATCTATGCATGCTACGATTCAAAGCCGTTTCGCGCCGATTTTATACGTCGTAATATTTTTTGCGGGCTTTCTGACCGCCTGCCTTTGGTTTAACCCCAAAGACTATCTTGCTGATTTGGCGCCCGTTGTTGCCGCGGTTTGCGCCGTTGCGCTGGTGTGGTTGGCATGGACGGCGGTTTCAGTCATTGCGCGGAAAAAGAACGAATGGCTGCGCAGGGAAAAATTGATACAGCAGGAAAAAGTCCATCCCGTCTTGCATGCTTCCCTGCAAAGCGTGGAAGAGCAGCCGGAGATGCTGGCATTGACTATCCGCAACCACGGCAAAGGCATGGCGAAAAACATCCGCCTGCAAGTGTCGTCCGTGTCTGATAAAGCGGCGGAACGCGCTATTGTTGAAGCGGTCAGCAAATTGGTTATCGTTGGCGACGGCTTGGATATGCTGGCTTCGGGAGAAGTGTACGGCAGCGTCTTTGGCGATATCCGCGAGCTGTCGGCAAGTCTGCCGGAGAAAAAATTCGGCGGCATCATGAAGCTCGTCATGACGTATTGCAATGTGTTCGGCGAAACCTGTATCTCCGAAACATCTTTGGATTTGAGCCTGCTCAACGCGGTGGAGCTGTCCGAAGCCGAACACAAACCCAGCAAATTATTGTATTGATGCTGGCTGAGTCTGACACCAAAGGTCGTCTGAAACGCATTTTTGCGAAGCAGGTAAAAATAGCTTCTGGAAAATGAAAGCCGTTTCAGACGACCTTTATGATTGTCTTTACGCGCCAACCTCTTTATAATGCGCACACTCTTACGGGAGTAGCCATCTGATTTTCACTGACAATCAGAGCCGTTATCAACATAATTGACCGAGTTCGACAAAGATCGGTCATGGTGGCGGCATCTTCCTGACAACAGGAAGACAGGCAAGACGTAAGCGTTGTCCATACCCTTGCGGGCGTATGTGCAACGCTTTTTGTTTTTGCCCGCTTCGGTTGAGTATCTTATGGAAGCATTTTTCTCTTCAATACTGGGCGTTGCTATTGCCGAAATCGGTGATAAAACGCAACTGCTCGCTCTTTTCCTTGCCGCACGTTTCGCCCAGAAAAACGCGGTAGTCTCCGGCATCTTCATTGCCACTTTACTGAATCATTTGGTCTCCGCATTTGTCGGCGTATGGCTGGCGGAAACCGTTTCCCCCGATACCGTCAAATGGGCGGTCGGCATCAGCTTCATCGCGGTCGGCTTGTGGCTACTCCTGCCCGATAAAGATGAAAATCCCGACAGCCGTTGGCTTAAATACGGCGCGTTCGGGGCGACGGTTTTCCTGTTTTTCATGGCGGAAATCGGCGACAAAACCCAAATCGCCACGGTCTTGCTGGCGGCAAAATACCAATCCTTATCCATGGTCGTACTCGGCAGCGTTGCCGGATTGATGTTGACAACCGTCCCCGTGGTTTATTTGGGCGATATGCTGATGAAAAAAATCCCCGCCAAAGCCGTGCGGATTTCCGCCTGCGTACTGTTTTGCGTATTGGGCGTCATCACTTTGGCCGGCGGCGGCATTATGTTGAAATAGGTCGTCTGAAATGTGGGAAATCTTATTCAGACATCCGGATTTTGTTGCCGTCAACAAACCTTGCGGCGTATCCGTACATCAGGAGGAGGGCGAAGTCAGCCTGACGCAGACGCTGGCGGCGCAACTCGGCCTTGAGCAGGTTTGGCTGCTGCACCGCTTGGACAAGCTGACCAGCGGCGTGCTGCTGTTTGCCCTGAACCCGCAAAGCGCGTCGGCGCTGGCGCAGCAGTTTGCCGCCAAAACCATGCGTAAAACTTATTTGGCGCTGGCAACGGACAAGCCGTCTAAGAAGCAAGGCTGGGTGAAAGGCGATATGGAAAAATCGCGGCGCGGCGCATGGAAACTGACGCGTGGCATGGAAAATCCCGCCGTGACCGAATTTTGCAGCCACAGTTTAGAACCCGGACTGCGCCTGTTCGTCCTGCATCCGCATACGGGTAAAACCCATCAACTCCGTGTCGCCATGAAAAGCTTAGGCAGTCCGATTTTGGGCGATACGCTCTACGGCGGGAAGCCTGCATCGCGGATGTTTCTCCACGCTTGGAAAATCAAATTCGACTATCAAGGTCAGACGTTTGAAATTGTCGCGCCTTTGAGTGAGGAATGGCCGTTGAGGGATATCGATTTTTTGTGAACATCAAGCCGCCTGAAAACCTGTGGCAACAGCGTTTTCTTTTGAGTTTTTCAAAACGTAAGCCTGACGGTTTGTCGTCTTCTCTTCATGAAAGAGGGCGGCAAACCGTCAGGCTTATTTTTTCAGTCATGCTTGATGTTTGGGGGCGCTAAACGAGGTCGTCGGCAGTTTTCAGACGACCTTGGGTTTAAATCCCGTTTAGGCTAATTCTCGGACGAACACCTGCGAATTGCGGCCGTTGGCGAGGTAGTCGCGGCGGCGTTCTTCGGGTAATGCGTCGGGAGAGGTCGTCTGAAAACCGCGTTCGGCAAACCATTCGCCTGTGTGGGTGGAGAGGGCGAACAGGCAGCGGATGCCCATGGCGCGGGCTTTTTGGAAGAGGTGGTCGAGCAGCATTTCGCCGTAGCCGCCGTCGCGGGCTTCGGGGGAGACGACGAGGCAGGCGAGTTCGCCGATTTCGGGATCGTCGAAAGTTTTGAGGGCGACGCAGCCGTAGATGTTGCGGTCGTGTTCGAGGACGGAGAAGCCGGAGATGTGGTTTTCGAGATATTCGCGGCTGCGGTGCAACAGGATGCCTTGTTCTTCCAGCGGGCGTATCAGGGCGATGATGCGGGGGATGTCGCGGCTGTGGGCTTGGCGGATGGAGACGAAGGAATCGCGTGCGATGGCGGTGCCGCAGCCTTCTCGGGTGAAGAGTTCGCGCAACAGTCCGCCGTCTTCGCGTCCGCTGAGGATTTGAACGCGGCTGACGCCATTTTCGACGGCGTTGACGGCGGCTTGGAGCAGGCGCACGGGAACGTTGTGTGCGGTTTCTATCAGGTGGCGTACTTCGCCTGAGGACAGGGTGGACATGAGGATGCCGTCGGCGTTGCAAATGCCGGCTTCTTCGGTCAGGTATACGAGTTTTTCGGCTTGAAGGGCGACGGCGACGGCTTCGGCGGCTTCGCTCATGCTGAGGTTGAAGGTTTTGCCGCCGTAGGAGTGTCCGAGCGGGCTGATGAGGACGATGGCGCCGTCGTCGAGGCGGCGGTTGATGGAGTCGGTGTCGGTTTTGCGGACGATGCCGGTGTAGCCCATGTCTATGCCGTCCATGACGCCGAGCGGACGGGCGGTGAGGAAATTGCCCGAAGCGGTGGGAATCGGTTTGTTGCGCAAGGGGGCGGATGCGCTGCTACATAGGGCGGCTTCGATGTCGCTGCGTATCATGCCGACCGCCTGCTTGGCGTCGCGCAGGGTGGCGTCGTCAGTAATGCGGCGGTTGCGGTGGTATTGCGGAACGAATTGTCTGTCGGCGGCGAGGCGGTTGAGAAAATGGCGCGTGCCGTGTACCAACACGAGGCGCACGCCCAAGCCGGCAAGCAGGTGGAAATCGGCGGCAAGACGGTTCAGGGTGTCGCCTTCGAGCAGGCTGTCGGTGATGCCGATAACCAGTGTTTTGCCGCGCAGGTAGTGGATATAGGGCGCGGCTTCGCGAAAATCGGCGACAAAGCCCGGAGATGTGTTCATAGCAAGACCAGATAGAAAAGCTGCATGATGAGGACGGTCAGCGCAACCAGTACCGCCAGCGTCCAGTTGAAGCCTTCTTCGGATTTGGCGGGTTTGGCAGCGGCTGCCGCCATCAGGGCTTGGAATTCTTCAGTCCGCCGTTTTTCTTCTTCTGCCCGTCGCTTTTCCTCTTCGGTGCGCCGTGCCGCCTCTTCTTTGGCTTTTTTGGCGCGTTCGGCGCTGTCGAGTAGGCTGGCGATTTCGTGGCGGGAGAGTTGTTTGCGGTTGCGGATGTTGCCGCCCATGTCGTGTACGAGGCGGACGTCGGTAACGGCGTTGGGCAGCGTGTCGGGATTGGCGGGGGCGGAAGACGGCGCAAGACTGTCTTTGGCTTTGAACAGGCCTTCGCATTTATTGCAAACGACAAAGCCTTGTGCGACGTTGAGCTGGGTGTCTTTGACCCAAAGTGAGGTTTTGCAGTGTGGGCATATACAGGCGGGCATAGGGGTTTTCCGTGTAAAGTGTGGGATGTGTTGTTTTAATGTGTGTTTGATTGGGGTGGGGCGTCTGAAAAGGGATTGTCCGTCTTCAGACGACCTTTTGTATATCGTATTTTAGGCAACGCCGTAGCGTTCGCGGTAGGCTCTGACCGGCTCGAGGAAGCCGCCGAATTCCGCATTGTTTTGCAGGAGCGTGAACAGGTCGTTCAGATTGGCAATGGCGACGACGGGCAAGCCGTATTGTTTTTCCACTTCCTGAACGGCGGACAATTCGCCCGTACCTTTTTCCATGCGGTCGAGTGCGATGGCGACGGCGGCGGGCGTTGCGCCTTCCGCTTCAATCAGTTTGACCGATTCGCGCACAGATGTTCCCGCAGAAATCACGTCGTCGATAATCAATACGCGGCCTTTGAGCGGCGCACCGACCAATACGCCGCCTTCTCCGTGGTCTTTCGCTTCTTTGCGGTTGTAGGCAAACGGCACGTTCACGCCTTTTTCCGCCAGCATCATCGCAGTCGCTGCCGCCAAAATAATGCCTTTGTAAGCCGGGCCGAACAGCATGTCGAATTTTACGCCGCTCTCGATAATCGCCTGCGCATAAAACTTCGCCAGTTGCAGCGTCGATGCGCCGTCGTTAAACAGTCCGGCGTTGAAAAAATAAGGCGACTGACGGCCTGCCTTGGTTGTGAATTCACCGAATTTCAATACATTCTGCGCCAGCGCAAACTTGAGGAAATCTTGACGGAAATCGGACATTTTGCTTCTTTCGAAAGATATTGATTTATAAAGGAAGAGATTATAAAGGATTCATGAGGAAAATGCAGGTCGTCTGAAAAAGTGAGTTGATTTTATGTGTTTCCTGCCAATAAATTGTTAACTTAGTCATAATTTAGTTATATTTTGTTTGTAAATTTACTTGAATTAACTATTACATATGGGTCGACTTACCTTTTTAGTATAAAATGTCTAAGTCATTGATTCAGGTGCATCGCAAGCACAATCAAGACTTGTTCCCGAATACAGAAACTTCGAGATTCAATTTAAAAAAGGATGATACGACATGAAAAAAGTACTTGCATTGATTTGTACAGCAACTTTGGCTGCCTGCGGAGGTGGGGGCGGTGGTGGAAATTCCACTCCTTCTTCACAATCTACGCCTAACGCAGGTCCAAGCAACCCATCAACGTCGCAGAAGCCTGCAACTCCCCCATCAACGACAACTCCTGCAAAACCTGAGACGGGTAAAACGCCTACTGCTCCTAAAACTCCTGCTACTCCGGCGGTTCCTACCGCTGCACAGCAAACAGTTGGCGGTAATAGCATTGCCATCGATAATAGCAACATCAAACACATCCGCGTTGACGGAGTGGATTTTGATCTGACCCAAAGCGGCGGTATTTCTTTGAATAATTGGAAAGGCAAAGTCCCTGGTTTTATTTCAGGAATTGCATCCGGCGAGCCGAAATCCGTACAGAAATTCTTGGTCAATACCGCTTCAGCAAACGCTACTGCCGGCGTGTTGGAAGTTAACGGCAAAAAACAAGCTTTCTTCAGCGGACACTTTACGCCCGCAGCCGAGCTGCCTAAAGGGCAAGTTCATTACAACACCAGCGTTGCCTCTATGCATAGCGGCGCAAATTACGATATTACCCGCACAGAGTTGACTGCCAATTTTGACAGTAAAAAATTAACAGGCACTATCTCTCGTGATGCTAAATTTGGCGACAACATTGCTGTTAATGCCCAAATTAGCGGCAACAAGTTTGAACAATCCGGTGCGACCCAAGTCAAAGGCGGTTTCTTTGGCAAAAATGCAGCGGAAGTTGCAGGCGGATTCTCTAGCGGCAATACGGTAGGCGCATTCGTCGGCTCGAAGAAATAATCTTCCGGTAAACGGTATTGCAAATAAAGGTCGTCTGAAAACAGGTTTTCTGGTTTCAGACGACCTTTTGCTTTTGTACGCTTTTTAATTTTTTGTATTTGGTTATTATCTGTGTCAAATGGTGACGGCGATATATGGCGGGTTGATACCGAAATTTTCAGCTTCTATCAGATAGATTGATCGAGAAGAGAAGAGGTAGAAAAGGATTCATGAGGAAAATCTAGGTCGTCTGAAGGGGAAGTTGTGGCAAAGTGAAAAGAAGCCAAATCTCGATTTTTCAGACGACCTTTGTATCAACGTTAATCCGACAAAATAAAAACCCCGCAGGGAAGCGGGGTTTCTGGGATGTTTCGATTAAGGCTTAGCGTAGCCGTGTACGCCGTTGTATGGAGAAGGAATCCAGCCTTCATCCACTGCCGGACGTTCGCCTTGACCTTCAATTGTTTGACCCGGAGCAACTTGTTTGGTAACAGTGCTGCGGATTTTCACATCAACGCGACGGTCAGGCTCGATACATGCGATCAAAGCAGCGCGTTTTTTGGCTTTGGATACTTTTTTGCCCAGTTTTGCTACTTCTGCTTCACAAGTAGCAGTCATTTGAGCTTGAGACTCACCAAGACCTGTAGCGGAAACTTTGCTGGAAGGAACGCCACGACCTACCAAGTAGTTGGCCACTACGTTGGCACGACGCTCAGACAGGTTTTGGTTGTACTCTTCAGAACCCATGAAGTCGGTGTGACCTTCGATACGTACGGTTTGTACGTTTTCGTTGCTCAGGCGTTGAGCCAGGCTGTTCAGGTTTTCTTGAGCTTCAGGACGCAGGGTGTCTTTGTCGAAGCCGAACAGAGTTTTCGCAGACAGGGAAACAGTTTCGTCAACGTATTCGGGAGCTTGTTGAACTGCGGCTACCGCTTCGCGGTCACCACATTCGACACGACCTTGGGTTTCTTTGTCGAAGTAGCTGTTTTTCCAGCACTCGCCGTAGTTGTTACGGACGACTTCTTGAGATTGGCTGCTTACGGTGTAGCCGTGTTTGGTGTGCGCTTCACTTGCCATTGCAGTGCCTGAAGCAACCAATGCAACGAACAATGCGCTTAATTTCAGCTGTTTGGTCATTTTATTCCCTCATCAAAATTGTTATGCGGCGGATACAGGAAGCAGCCGCAGCAAATTACCAATATACAGGCCGCAGCATAAAACAGCGGCAAATCGGATATATCAGTTTGCACTATAAAGAAGCATGGCACAGACTGTCAATACTCGATGCCTTGATAAAAACATGAAACTGCTTGCCTCCTAATGGTGAATCATGCCTAAAAATCAAGCTTGTGTCATTTATTTATCAGGAAATTCGGGTCTGTTTCCATTTGCAGTTGCGGAAACGCAACAAGAGTTTGCGTGCTGTAAAGACGGTTTTCATAGTTTATATGTATAGTTTTATTGAAAACAAAAGCTTCCTTGTGTGTTTTTTGGATGTCCGACAAATCCGGCAAAATATGTTAAATTATGTGCCGCTTGTCGTATAAAACATACAAACACAATACAACCGGACTACCTATGAAATTACAGCAATTGCGGTATGCGTTGGAGGTGTACCGCCATAATTTGAATGTATCTGAGGCTGCGGATGCGCTATTTACTTCGCAACCGGGTATTTCCAAGCAAATCCGCCTTTTGGAAGAAGAACTGGGGGTGCAGATCTTTATACGCAGCGGCAAGCGTGTGGTGTCTGTTTCCCAGCCGGGTAAGGCGGTGTTGGAAATTTCGGAACGGATTTTGCGCGATGTCCAAAATATTAAGAATATCGGCAGCGAGTTTACCGATCACGACAGCGGTGCTCTGACGATTGCGACGACGCATACGCAGGCACGCTATGCGCTGCCTTTGATTGTGGCGGATTTTGTGAAGCGTTATCCGAGGGTCAATCTGACGATCAAGCAGGGGAGTCCTGCTGCTATTGCGCAAATGGTCAGCAATGGCGAGGCGGATATTGCGATTGTGACGGAGCGGATTGACGATCATCCCGAACTGAGCAAGTTGACGTGTGATGAATGGAACCATGCGGTCATTGTGCCGAAAGAGCATCCTTTGTTGGAATGTATGAATCCTTTAAGTATTGAGGATTTGGCTTCGTTTCCTTTGATTACTTACGAATTTGCATTTAATCAGGGCAGCAGTATTGCGCGTGCTTTTAATAAGGCGCATTTGGATAATCCGGATGTGGTGTTGTCGGCAGCGGATACGGATGTCTTGAAGACTTATGTCCGACTGGGACTTGGGGTCGGGTTGATGGCGAAGATGGCATTTGATCCGGAGAAGGATGCGGATTTGGAATTGGTCGATGCGGCGCATCTGTTTGAGCCTTCGCCCATTTGGATTGCAGTACGCTCGGATACTTATCTTCGCGGTTATACCTACGATTTTATCGAAATGTTCTCGCCGAAGCTGACGCGAGATGTGGTGGACCGTATTCTTTATACGCCGGTGGTCGAAGATTTCTCTATTTGATTTTGGATATGGCAAGAGGTCGTCTGAAAAGCAGAAATGTTTTTCAGACGACCTTTTTTAGTGCGGTTGATATTGGCCGGGTGCTTTGAAATTCAATGTCTTAAGCGCAGGCAAAAAACTGCGGGCAAAAAAACGCCTCCTGCCGGGAGCTGGCGGAGGCTATCCAAGGAGTTTTAAAAGTAACCCTAAAGAACTATGAAACTAGTCAGAAAGAACTATATTACTAATCTGAACGGTTTGCAAGTTCGCCGAGTGGTTTTAAATTAACTTTACGTCCGAACAAGGCTTGGATTTCGGGTTGGTGGCTGATACCGACGACAAGGGTGTCGGGTAAAGCGCGTTTGAGGATTTGCATCAGCGTCAATGCGGATTCGCCGTCGAGCTGGTTGGTGGCTTCGTCGAGGAACAGGATTTGCGGTTTGTGCAGCAGCGCGCGGGCGAGGCTGAGGCGTTGCTGTTCGCCGCCGGAAAGGATGCCGTGCCATTCGTATGGTTCGTCTAAATTATTTTTCAGACGACCCAGTCCGACTTGTTCCAAGGTCGTCTGAATAAGTCGGTCGTCTTGGCAGGCGGGGTGGGGATAGCTGACGGTGTGGCGCAGGGTGTCGGCGGGGAGGTAGGGGCGTTGGGGCAGGAAGAGGAGGCTGCCGTCGAGAGAAAAGCTGCCTTGGTAATACGGCCACAAGCCTGCAAGGGCGCGCAACAGGGTGGATTTGCCGATGCCGCTTCTGCCTTCGAGCAATACCCATTCGGGGGCGTGGGCTTCGAGGTTGATGTCGGTGAGCAGAGGGCTGCCGGTTTGGGTGTGGACGGTGAGGTTTTGCAGGACGAGGATGCCGCCTTGGTGGTGTTTGTTTAAAGTCAGGGCGGGTGCGGACGCTGGGCGGGCGGCGCTTCTGCCTTCTTGTTCTACTTGTTCCAAGGCCGTCTGAAAACCGGAGAGGCGTTCGACGACTGCCGCCCATTC
>CAKARM010000022.1:0-13889 GCA_916720585.1 uncultured Neisseria sp. | reverse complement strand
AGGCAAACCGTATTCCTGCGCTTTGGCAATCAGTTTTTTAATCCGCACCATACCGTCGGTAATCGAAAACTCGGTATGCAGGCGCAGCGGGATGTAGGTCGGCTCGGTCATGGCAAAATCGGCGTGAACAGTAAAAGGCGTATTGTAGCAGGGTTGGGAAAAGGTCGTCTGAAAACGAGTGAAGCGGGTTTCGCTAAAACGAGCGTAGAGGGTTTTTCAGACGACCTCAACGGTAGAGGCAGATGGCGGCAGCAGCATGGTATCGGTTTGTTTGGCAATCGGCGGGACTGTGTAACGGTTTCACAAAAATGAAAAGACAACGGTATAAACTGCAAAGGCTGGCAAAGCGGCGGAATAGGAATGATGAATATTGATTTAAATCATACGTCATTGAGGGCTGGTGCGATAATATGAATATGTTATCAAACAACTTCAAACGAAAGGAAAACCATGAAAGCCGTCCGCTTGGTTCTTGCCGCATCTTTGGTTTCTACGCTTGCCGCCTGCGGCAGCTCCTCTTCCGCGCTGTCCGATGCGATAGGCAAAGGCTTTGATCCTAAGGCTAAGGGCGTGAAATACATTACCGTTTTCGAGAGCGTTCCCGAAAACGGCACGATGCAGCTGAGTGCCAACAATAAGGTGCAAACGCTTAAAAAAGGCGACAATTTGGACACCGCCTTTCTGAAGCGCGACAAGATTTCCTATTATGACTACGTCGGCAAAATCAACGTCAACGGACAGGTCATCGATTTGGAACGCGGCGACTTTATGGTTTACAAACAAGACAATTCGGCTGTCGCTGCCAAATATATCAAGCAGAAAGCCGATCCTGCCGACGGCAACAAGCTGAAAGACTTACAGGCGTATGAATTTAAAGTCGGCGAAGTGCAAGGTAAGGAAATTGCCTTTAAAGACCTGCCGCAACTGGGCCGCTATACCTACCGCGGTATCGCGTTTAACGGCGACGATAATAGCGACCGCCTGACGTACACCATCGATTTTGAGAAAAAACAAGGTCAGGGCAAAATCAGCGGCATGGCACCTGATTACAATGTCGATTTGGCTGCCGCCAACATTGCCGCAGCAGGGGCGGGTTCGGCAATCAACGGACGCGCGACGCTCAACAATGAAGACAAAGGCAGCTACCGTTTGAACATTTTCGGCAGCAAAGCCGAAGAGATTGCCGGTAAGGCGCAAGTGAAAGTCGGCGATAAAGAGAAAGACATCGGACTTGCCGGTAAAAAAGAATAATCGAAAGAGACGTGTAAAAGGTCGTCTGAAAACGCGGTTCAACCAAGTTTCAAATCCGGTTTGCCGCTTTTCAGACGACCTTTTTTGATGGAGCGAGGGTTTGGATACAGACGGATTGTCCGGCTATGGCAGCCGATATCGGACGGGTCGTCTGAAACCGGACATCAGGCGTAGTGGCCTGCGCCCAAGATGCAGGCTTTGGCTGCGCCGGTCGCATGGTTCGGACTGCTGGGCGTTCGGTTTATCCAGCACGCGGCGAGCCAGGCGAAAGCGGCGGCTTCGACCCATTGCGGGTCAAGGTTAAGTGCTGCGGTGCTGTTCAATCCGACAGCGGGAGAGAACAGGTCCGCCAAATCCTGCATCAAAACCGGATTGCGGATGCCGCCGCCGCAGACATAGAGATTGCGCGTGTCGGGGGCGGCTGTATCAACGGCGTCGCGGATGGTTTGCGCGGTGTAGCGAACCAAGGTTCTTAAAACATCTTCGGGCTTTTCGCCGCCTTTCAGACGACCTTGAAGCCAGTTTAAGGAGAAAAGCTCCCTGCCCGTACTTTTGGGATGGGGTCGTCTGAAATAGGGATGGTCGAGCAGGCGGTCCAGCAAATCAGGCAGGATAGCGCCTTGTGCGGCGCGTTGCCCGTCGCGGTCGTATGACTGCTGCCAGTTGTGCTGCATCCACGCGTCCATCAGCATATTGCCGGGACCGGTGTCGAAGCCGAAAGCGGCTTGCTGCGGCGGTAAGACGCTGATGTTGGAGATGCCGCCGATATTGAGGACGACGCGGGTTTCCTGCGGATGTTGGAACAGGGCTTGATGGAAGGCGGGAACCAGCGGCGCGCCTTGTCCGCTCGAAGCCAAATCGCGGCTGCGGAAATCACCGATGGTAAAAATGCCGGTCAGTTCCGCCAGCAGGGGCAAGTCGGCAAGCTGGATGCTGTAACCGTGTTCGGGGGCGTGGCGGACGGTTTGCCCGTGGCAGCCGACGGCGGTAACGGCTTCGGCGGGCAGGTTTTGTTCTGAGAGGAGGGTGTGGACGGTTTGCGCGTAAAGGCGGCTCAGGGTCTGGGACAGGATATTGCTGCGGTGCAATTCGTTGTCGCCGATATTTTGAAGGTTTAGAAGCTCTTGACGGAGGTCGTCTGAATACGGGGTAAAGGCATGAGCCAGCGCGCCCTGCCATTGATTGCCCTGCATACGGATAAGCACGGCATCTGCACCGTCCATGCTGGTGCCGGACATGATGCCGATATAAAGTTGGGTATTCATGGGTTGTGGTTCGGATTAGGCCGTAAAAAAACATTTTAACGCGGTTTTGCGATTTGTCAGGTATTTGGCGCGGCGAAGGTAAATAAATGTTTCAAGAAAGATTGCAAAAAGGTTACAATAGCCTGAAACACATCCGCAATTCTTAAGGAAGCTGATCCTATGGCTCAAACTCAGATGAGTGCCAACTTGAAGCTGATTAATGCTGTCTTTGCCGCTATGCTGGTGGGCATGGTCGGCTATTTTATTTACTGGGGCTTGGGCTATACCCATTACAACCATTCCATATTGTTCATTATCGCTACCATGTTCGGCGTTTTTATGGCGTTTAACGTGGGCGGCAACGATATCGCCAATTCCTTCGGTACCAGCGTCGGCTCTGGTACGCTGACGATTCCCCAGGCTTTGCTGATTGCGGCGGTGTTCGAGGTCAGCGGCGCGGTGATTGCGGGTGGCGAAGTGACCGATACCATACGCAAAGGCATTGTGGATCTGAACGGCATCGACCTTCAGCCCATGCAGTTTGTCTTTATCATGATGTCCGCGCTGCTCGCAGCGGCATTGTGGCTTCTGTTCGCCTCGCGCAAAGGCCTGCCCGTTTCCACTACCCATGCCATTATCGGCGGTATCGTCGGCAGCGCGGTCTGCATGGCGGTGATGAACAACATGAACGCGGGCGATCTGATTCAATGGGGCAAATTGGGCGAAATCGCCCTGTCTTGGGTTTTGTCCCCCATTTTGGGCGGTACGGTTTCCTATTTACTGTTTTCCAGAGTGAAGAAAAACGTTTTGGATTACAACGCTTGGGCGGAAGGCACGCTCAAGGGCATCAAGCAAGAAAAAAAGGCTTACAAAGAACAGCACCGCCTGTTTTTTGAAGCCTTGAGCGAAAGCGAAAAAGTCGAATACGCCACCAAAATGGCACACGACGCGCAAATCTACGACGAGCCGGATTTTGATCCCGCCGATCTGAAAAGCGACTACTACCGCGGCCTGTACGATTTGGACAACCGCAAAAACAACGTCGATTCCTATAAAGCCCTTCATTCTTGGGTTCCCTTTATTGCCTCTTTCGGCGGGATGATGATTGCCGCCATGCTGATTTTCAAAGGGTTGAACAACCTTCACTTAGGCATGAGCAATGTCAACAGCTTCCTGACCATCTTCATGATCGGCGCGGCAGTGTGGATGGGTACGTTCGTATTCGCCAAAAGCCTGAAGCGCAAAGATTTGGATAAATCCACTTTTCAAATGTTTTCATGGATGCAGGTATTTACCGCCTGCGGCTTCGCCTTCAGCCACGGCGCAAACGATATTGCCAACGCCATCGGTCCGTTTGCCGCCATCATGGACGCCTTGCGCACCAACAGCATTACTTCTCAAAACGCCGTTCCGCCGATTGCCATGCTGACATTCGGTATCGCCTTGATTGTCGGCTTGTGGTTTGTCGGTAAAGAAGTGATTAAAACCGTCGGCAGCAGCTTGGCGGAAATGCACCCCGCTTCGGGCTTTACCGCCGAACTTTCCGCCGCCGCCGTCGTGATGGCCGCCTCCTTTATGGGTCTGCCCGTATCCAGTACCCATATTTTGGTCGGCGCGGTACTCGGTATCGGTTTGGTCAACCGCAACGCCAACTGGAAGCTGATGAAACCGATCGGCTTGGCATGGGTCATTACCCTGCCTGCCGCCGCCATCCTGTCCGTGACCTGCTACTTGATTCTGCAAGCCCTGTTCTAATCGGATTGCTACACAAAAGGTCGTCTGAAAGCATTATTCCCGCTTTCAGACGACCTTTTTTATGGCGAAATCAAGATAAAAGAGAGGCAAGATAAGTGTTCGACCGGTTTGGTTTGGAACGTAGAACGTTGCCGTCTAAACGAAAAGAACGATGATTGGACGCAAATTTTAGATATTTTCTTGAAGTTTGTTTGCTCAAACCCTTTTGAAATGTTCCCAAACCGGTTTGCAGTTTTCCGGCAGTTCGGGACACGCGCCGAGGATGCCGCCGCTGAAGTCGTTTAAGCGGTGGAAATCGCTGCCCGCGCTGGCGAGCATACCGAAGCGTTCTGCCAGCAGCGCGTAGTTGAGGCGGTCGTTTTTGCAGCAGTTGCCGCTGTGGACTTCGATGCCCGCGCCGCCGAGGTTTTTAAATTCTTCAAACAGATTGCGCTTGGCGGTGGTGGACAAATCGTAGCGCATGGGGTGGGCGATGATAGCCATGCCGCCCGCACCATTGACGGCGGAGACGCAGTCTGCCAGCGTCGCCCATTCGTGGCGGACGGCGCAGGATTTGCCGTCGCCCAAGTATTTGGTGAACGCCTGCTGCTTGTTTTTGACGTGCCCCGTTTGGATGAGGAACTCGGCGATGTGGGTGCGGCTGACCATTTCTTTGTTTGCCGCCAGCGCGAGTGCACCGTCGTATGCGCCGCCGATGCCTTTCTTTTCGAGCTTGGAGGCGATGGCTTCGAGGCGTTTCAGACGGCCTTGCCGTACTTGCGCCAACAGGTTTTGCAGGTTTTCATCCTGCTCGTCGAAATCCAAACCGACGACGTGTATGGTGCGCCCGCGCCAAGTTACGGAGATTTCCACGCCGTTGACGAAACGCAGCCCGACCGCGTCGGCTTCGGCACGCGCTTCGGCGATGCCGCCGGTGTGGTCGTGGTCGGTCAACGCCAGCAGCGTGCAGCCGTTTTGATGCGCGAGGTGCACGACTTCGGCGGGGGAGAGCATACCGTCGGAAACGGTGGAATGGCAGTGCAGGTCTATCATGGGGCGTTATGTGTGTGGTGAATGAAGGGCGGAGACGGTCATGTTGAAAACCGAATCTGACGAAGGTCGTCTAAAAATCAGTAGCAACTGTATTTTTCACCCCGTCGGGCAAAAATACCAAAACTCAAATCAAGCCGTTCGGATGCTGTTTTCGGTGGTCGGATTTTTAAATCCGACATTTCAAATCCCGCCGTAATGATTTGAATGGACGAAATATTAGAAGCTTTGTCGGATGCCACTATCCGAGCAGCGGTGTTTAACAATAAAAGGTCGTCTGAAAACGCGGTTTCCATCCAGCCGAACCGTTTTCAGACGACCTTTCCGTTGTCTTCGTCGTCCGTCCAACCCGCTTCTTTCAATTTCCGCCGTTGCGCGTCGTAGCGGGCTTTTTCCGTCCAATAAACCGTCTGGATGCAGACGTCGCCGCAGTCGCTGCCGCAGCATTCCCACGATTCGGGGCGGACGGGTTCGTCTAAAAGCGGCTCGCCCAAGAGGGCTTCGGCTTTATTCTTCAGGGTCGTATCCATCAGCGATTTCCAAGCGCGCGCCGTCAAACTCGATGACTTCGCCGCCGCGTATTTTGGCGGTTTTGCGGGTTTCGGTTTCGCCGTTGCGCAACACCAGCCCTTCGGCGATAAACGCTTTCGCCTGCCCGCCGCTTTCGGCAAGTCCGGCGAGTTTCAAAAGGTCGCATAAGGCGATGTATTCGTTGTCTTCGAGATAGACGGTGGCTTCCATGAGGTTTCCTGTAATGGGTTCGGATGCGTGAAATTGTAGCATAGGTCGTCTGAAAGCCGTTTCAGACGGACCACGGCTTCTGTATCAGCGTTGCAATTCGCGTTGTAAGGCCCTGCAAGCGGCATCGTTTTCGCCCATGCAGGAACGTTGCAATGCCTCCAGCCGCTCTTGGCGTTTGGCTGCGCGGTCTTCCGCCGTTTGATTGCGCATTTCCTCTTCGGTTTCTTTGGCGTTGCGGCAGGCGTTGTCATAGCCGCCTTTGCAGGCTTTGCGGTAGAGTTCGAGGGCTTTGGGGTGGTTCCATGCCCAAGCCGCTGTATGGGTTTATAGTGGATTAACTTTAAACCAGTACGGCGTTGCCTCGCCTTGTCGTACTATCTGTACTGTCTGCGGCTTCGTCGCCTTGTCCTGATTTAAATTTAATCCACTATAAATAGAGGTTTGCCAATACGTTGCAGCCCTTCATGTTTTTGCCGTCGCAGGCTTTTTTCAGCGGCAGGTAGGCATCGGCGGGGCTTTCCAGATAGTCGCGGGTCCAAATGCCGAGCGTGACGCAACTGTCGAGCTGGTTGCGCATGCATTGCGTGATCAGGTTTTGATAGGCTTTATCGTCATAGTCTTCGGCGTATGCCGCCGGCAGCAGTCCGAGCAGAAGGGCGAACAGTAGGGAGGTTTTGGCGGGTTTCATGGTTTCTCAAGAACCTTTGTGCGGATAAGGGTTTGTCGGCGGTTTCGCAGCGTGAAGGCGGGAGCGATATCAACGTTAACTTATTCGGTTTTCCAAACGGGATTTGACTGCCGCCTAATCTGTTGCATCTTTGCAAAAGGTCGTCTGAAAACGTTCAGACGACCTTTGGGTTTTATTTGCAGGTTTTCATATTCAGGCTGCCGTAGCGGCCGACGATGTTGCGGATTTCCTGTGCGTCTTTTTCATCGACCGACATGAAGATGACGGTCATGCGGGAGACGCTGAGGGTGCTGTCGGCGGCGTTGCCTTTGTCGTCTTGTTCAACGATGCGCGCGCCGCCGAAACCTGCTGCGGACAGGCGCGAGATGAGGACTTGGGCGGAGGAGCGGCTTTTCAAGACGCCGAGGCTGATTTCGCCGTTGTGGAGCGTGCCGTTGAAGCCTTTGTTGCCGAGGGCTTCGAGGCGGTTCATGGCTTCGCTGTCGGCAGGCAGCACGACGCGGAAGGTTTTGGCGGCGTGGTCTTTCGATGCACCGCGTTTTTCTACGGTGCGGCTGGCGGCGTGCGGCCAGCGGGTCAGCAGGCCTTTGATACGGTGGTAGTCGTCTTCGTCCAGGGTAACGCTGGCGTTAGACGTACATTGGCGGGCGGCGGATGCGTTTTTGGCGGCGGGATTTTCGTTGGCGGCAGCAGCCGGATTGGTGTTTTCGGCGGCGGCTTTTTCTTTTTCGCGGCGGGCTTTTTCTTCACGTTCTTTTTTTTCTTTTTCGCGGCGCGCCTGTTCCTCTTCTTCTTTTTTCTTGCGTTCGGCTATGGCTTCTTCGGATTCGGGCTCGGGCAGGTCGGCTTGTGTTTCGTCGGTTTGCAGCCAGTCGGGTTGCGCGTTGTCGGCAGGCGCGGGGGCTTGCTGAGGGCGCAGGGATTCGGGTTGGGCGAGTTCGTGGGCGCCGCCTTCTACGGGCGCGGCGTTGGGGGATTTGGCGTTGTTGAGGCGGTGCGTAATCATGCCGCCGAAGACGATGATGTTGAGTGCCACGAGGGCGGCGAAAAGCCATTTCATGAGTTGTTTTCCTTTTTTGTGTTCGGTTGCCGTTCTGGTGTGCGGGCGGTTTTGTGTTGTTATTGGTTGTGGCGGATCGGCATCAAAACCAATCGGCTGAAGTTTGCTGCGTCTGAAGGTCGTCTGAAAAGCGGTGTTGCGTTTCAGACGACCTTTTTGAATCTGCGCTACGGTATGGCTGCTTATTCGGGCAATTTATCAGGCTGTTCCTGCTCTTGCGCGACCCAGTTCAATAAGCCGTAAATGACGAGATTATCTACAATTTTTACTGTATTGTCCAAAACAAACTGCTTGGGCAGGGCGTTGACGACTTTGCTTGCGCCGCCGCCGGTGATGATGACGTCGACGGGTTTGCCTTCGCCCGTTTTTTGTTGCAGCCGCCCGTGCATCATGATGACGGCGCCGCAAACGGCATCCATCATGCCGCTGGTGATGGCGTTGGGCGTGGTGGTGGGGAAGGGGTACACTTTGCCGGCGGGGCGGTCGAGGTTGGCGGTTTTAGCGGCGAGTGCTTCTTTCATGAGGTGGAAGCCGGGCATGATGGTGCCGCCGAGGTAATGGTTGTCTTCGGTGAGCGCGTCGGTGGTTACGGCGGTGCCGCAGCTGACGACGACGCAGGCGTTTTGGCTGAAACGGCGGCTGCCCAAGGCGTTGAACCAGCGGTCGGAGCCGTGTTCGGCGGGGTTGCGGTAGTGGTTGCGGATGCCGAGCGCCTGCGGCATGGAGGGCAGCCAGCGGACGGGCGCGGTCAGGTGGGCTTCGACCAGGGCTTTTTTGAGGTCGCCGCACACGGCGCAGCCGACGATGCGGGTACGGTCGTCTGAACGCGCTGCCCATTCTTCGCCGAGCTTGCTCAAATCGCGGTACGGCGCGCGGGTGACTTCGTTGAACACGCCGTTTTCCACCCATGCCCATTTGAGCTGGCTGTTGCCGCCGTCGAGCAGGAGGAGGCGTTCGGGCGGGCGCGGCGCGGCGGCGCGGGGCGTGTCGTCGGGGCGCAGGCTGATTTCGCCGCTGACGACGGTTTGTTCGCCTGCGGCTGTCATCAAGTGCAACGCGCCTTGCGCATCGACATTGAGTACGGTGCCTTCGTTTACGGTTTGCCCGTCGCGCAGGAGCAGGACGGGTCTGCCGTGGTCGCGGTGGGCGGTTTGGTATTCTTCGAGGAAGGGGGCAAACCCGTTTTGCGCGTATTGCGTCAGCACGGCATTGAGTTCGCCCAACAATTTGTCCAACAGCGTTGAAGCGGGAATGCAGTGTACGGCGGTTGCGCCGCGGACAAGCTGCGCGTTGTGGAAAAGGGCTTGGACGGAGGCGGCGTTTTCGACTTCTTTTGGCAGGACGAAATTGATGCCTATGCCGATGACGGTAGCGGTTTTGCCTTCGTTGCGGACGGTTTCGATCAGGATGCCGCCGAGTTTATCCCTGCCGGCGACCAAGTCGTTCGGCCACTTGATTTGTATGTCTAAACCCGATGCGGCTAAGGCGCGGCGGCAGGCGAGCGCGACGGCGGGGGCGAGCGAACCGAGTTCGTGCTGCGGTTTGTCGAATATCCAGCCGAAGCTGAACATCAGGCATTCGCCCAGCCGGTGTGTCCACTTGCGTCCCTGCCGCCCGCGGCCTTTGGTTTGCAGATGTGCGACGCAGAGCGATTTATGGGCTTGTTCGGGCGAAGTGCGCGCCAGATTCAGGATTTCGTCGTTGCTGGACGTGCATTCGTGTTTTAAGGTCGTCTGAAAACCGCGTTCCGCGCCCAAGCGCTGCAAGGCTTCTTCGTCAAACAAAGCAAGCGGGCGCACGAGCCGCCATTGCCCGTCGTGCTGGCGCAGCAGTCCGCGGATGTGCGCGGGCATCTGTTGCCAAAAGCCGTTGAGCTGGTGCGGCTTCACGCCCGCGATACGCGCGAGATGGGAAACGTGTTGCGGCAGACCGTCGGCAAGTTCCGCCAAAACCCGACTGTGCGGCAGTTTCAGCGCGGTCATTTGCCGCCCTCGGCTGCGCGGATTTTTTCCAGCGTTTTCGTAGTGGAAGTCTGGTGCAGGAACGGAATGGAAAACACTTTGCCGCCGCGCGCCAGTGTTTCTTGCGCGCCGACGATTTTTTCGACCGGCCAGTCGCCGCCTTTAATCAGGATGTCGGGTTTGATTTGCTCGATCAACTCGGCGGGCGTGTCTTCGTCAAACCAAGTGACCAAGTCCACGCTTGCCAACGCAGCCGCTACCGCCGCGCGGTTTTCCAGCGGGTTGACGGGACGGTCGTCCCCCTTGCCCAAACGGCGCACGGACGCATCCGTGTTCAAAGCCAGCACCAACGCCGCTCCCACCGACCGAGCCTGCGCCAAATAGGTAACATGCCCCCTGTGCAGAATATCGAAACAGCCGTTGGTAAACACCAGCGGGCGGGGCAGTTCGTGCAGACGTTGCGCCAATTCTTCGGGCGGGCAGATTTTGCGTTCGAAATCGGGGAGGGACCAGTCAGACATAATCGGGATTCCGTCAGGGATAAACAGACAGGCGGTATGATACCGAAGCGGGCGGAAAAGGTAAATTTGAGGGGGAGGGTAAGGGGTCGTCTGAAAAGGCGGAATTCGACAAAATTGCCACTTTGGCGTTGTCCCTGTATGCGGCGGTTTGTTCGGCATCACGTCATGCAACCATGAACGATGAGCTTGGAAATGGAAAAAGCCGGAATCTGCGGGAAGCAGAATCCGGCTTGTCTAGGTCGTCTGAAAATGGCTAGGACATCCCCAAGGTTGGAAGGCGGTTCAACCCGGTTTCAGGTTTTCAGACGACCTTTTGTTCAGACAGTCAAACGATGGGTTTAATCGTCGTCGTAATCGTAGTAATCATCGTCCCAGTCGCGGTAGTGTTTGCGGTGGTGATGTTTATGTTTGTGTTTTTTGTAGTACGTATCGCGGTAGTACGGATCGCCGTAGCCGTAACCGTCGTAGCCGTAGTAGCGGGATTCGCGGTAACGGCGGTCGCGCAAGGCGATATCGTTGTCTTTTTGATTCATTTTTTTATTGTGGTAGGCGTAGGCGTTGCCTGCCAAGCCGCCCGCCACTGCGCCGATGATCGCGCTTTGTCCGTCGTTGCCCAATAGACCGCCCAAGGCTGCGCCTGCTGCTGCGCCGGCGAGGGTGGCTTTTTTCTGGTTTGCCGTGCCTCGCGCTTCCGCGTGGATGGCGGGGAGGCTGAGGCTGGCGGCGAGCAATACCGCCATAAGTGGTTTCATGGTCATTGTTTCTTCCTTTCGTGAAACACGGCAGATGCCGGAGTTATAGTGGATTAAAATAAAAATGAGACAAGGCGGCAACGCCCGCCGTGTACGGGTAGTACATAAGGGCGTTGGCAACGCCGTATCATTGCAATTTTAATCCACTATATTTTCATTATAATCAGCCCTTTGTTTACCTTCGCCCGCCTGTGGAAAATTAGCGTAAACAAATGTTGCTTTTGTTCGGTACGGTTACTCGACTGATAGACGGAAAGCTTGGTCTGTCTTGGATTTGGCGGCAATAAAACGCCCCGAAGCCACAACGCGGTTTCGGGGCGTTTGGGTTTCAGACGACCTGTGCGGTGTCTGCAACACTTGTTGGAAAAAAGCCTATTCTTCAGGCAGCCGCCATACGGACAGAATGAATCCGCCCCAGATGACGACGAGTGCGATAATCATCATGACGATGGCCGAGGTACTCATTCTTTGTCTCCTTGTTCATGTTCGTGTTCGTCTTTGACGTTGAAGTTTTGACCATGCTTCCAAGGCAGAAGCGACAGCACCACGGAGATGACAATCAGACCGATCGACATGCCCCAGCCGAAGATATTGAGGAAATCGCTGGGATATTTCGAGTAGTTTTCTTTAAGCAGGCCGATTGTGTCTTGGTACAACATATAGCCGAGCATGGCAACGGTAAAGATGACGCTGGCAGTCCAAATCGCACCGACGCGGACGGAGGAGAGCGCGTTCAGGTGGTTGCGCAGTTCGGGCAGTTTGCGCAGGGCAATGATGGCCAAAACATAGACGAAGCCGGCGGCGACGATGCCGTAGGTGTTGACGAATTTGTCCAATACGTCCAAAACGGGCAGGCCGGTGGTCGTGCCGAAGAGCAGAGTGGAGATAATGCCCATCGGAATGCAGACGAGCAGGGTAGCGTTGACGCGGCCGATGTTCAATTTGTCCTGAATGGCGGCAACGATGACTTCGACGATGGAAATCATCGAGGTAATGCCTGCGAATACCAACGAACCGAAGAACAATACGCCGATCAGCGCACCCATCGGAGCTTGGTTGATGATGGTTGGGAAGGCGATGAAAGCCAAACCAATGCCGCTGGAAGCAACTTGACTGACGGCTTGTCCATTGGCTTGTGCGATAAAGCCCAGCGCGGCGAATACGCCGATACCGGCGAGCAATTCAAAGCTGCTGTTGGCAAAGCCGACAACCAAGCCGGTACCGCCCAAGTCGGTTTTTTTCTTCAGGTAGGAAGAGTAAGTCACCATGATGCCGAAGCAGATGGAGAGCGAGAAGAAAATCTGACCGTATGCGGCAACCCAGACTCTAGGATCGGAAAGTTTCGACCAGTCGGGCGTAAACAGCGCGTCCAAGCCCTTGGCCGCGCCCGGCAGCGTCAGCGAGATGCCGACCATGATGATGAACATAATCAAAAGCAGCGGCATGAAAAACGACGATGCGCCTGCCACGCCTTTTTGTACGCCCAAAGCCATGATGATGCAGGTAAACAGCCATACGCCGATCAGCGGGCCGACAACTTTGCCGACAAAATCCAAGCCTAAGGCTTCAGGGCCTGCCATGTTTAAGAAGTCTTTAAAGAAAAACGCCTGCGGATCTGCACCCCATGCCGCGTTCAGCGAGTAATACGCGTAGCTTGCCGACCAGCCGATGATGACTGCGTAGTAGATACAGATGATGATATTGGCCATGACGTTCCACCAGCCCACAGGCTCGAACCAGCGGCCGAGGCGGCGGAAAGCCAGCGGTGGCGAGCCGCGGTAGCGGTGGCCGATGGCGTAGTCGATCAGCAGCAGCGGGATACCCGCAGTCAAGAGTGCGACCAGATAGGGTAGGAGAAACGCACCGCCGCCGTTTTCGAAGGCGATGTAGGGGAAGCGCCAAATGTTGCCCAGGCCGACGGCAGAGCCGATGGCGGCAACCATAAACGCGCGGCGGTTGCTAAACGTCGCGCGTTCGTTTGTTTTGGAATCAGACACGTTGATACCTCTTGCTTTGATGTGGTATGAAAACAGCCGCTTGGCGGCTTACGGTTATAGAAATGAAGTCTGACAGGGGTAATGTCGTCTGAAAAAACAGTCGGCTTGTGGCCTTTGTTTACAATCTATGGCTGTATCGTAAAAAAATTTAACAGGCTTGGCAAGTGGGGGAAACGGATTTTTAGCTGTATTTCAGGCAGTTTGGGGAAGATGAGGGAAGATGGGATTCAGGATGGGGGCGTTTTTTCAGACGACCTGTTTTTTCAAAGGGGGTATTTATAGTGGATTAACTTTAAACCAGGACAAGGCGACGAAGCCGCAGACAGTAGATAGTATGGCAAGGCGAGGCAACGCCGTACCGGTTTAAAGTTAATCCACTATATGTTCTTTGATGAGGAATGAGGTGCTTGCTCTCAACCATGTATTTTGCGTGAAAATATATTTTTTAATTTGTTTCGACTATAATGATATCGTTTTACATCTATATTGCGCGGAAAGTAATCTTTTTTGTATTTCTTTATAAACCTTCTGATTTTCATCGAAAGGAATCTTCATGAAAAGATTTGGCAGCACTTTGTTTATCCTGGGTCTTTTAGCGTTCGGTTTGAATTATATGAATGCTGTGCCGAAAGTTTTAGCATGGATTTATAACTGGGGGGAAGATACTGCAATGTGGATTAAAGCAGGGATTACCGGTGGCGGCGCTCTGCTTTGGCTGTTGGGTCATTTTGCCGAAAAAGGCGGACAAGAAGCGTTGGAAGAAGACGACGAGTAAGTTTGAGCGTCAACGCTGCGGTTGTTGCGGATACGCACTGGCGCAGCGCTTCGAAAAAGAAAGATATAGTGGATTAACTTTAAACCAGTACGGCGTTGCCTCGCCTTAGCTCAAA
>CAKARM010000021.1:0-13912 GCA_916720585.1 uncultured Neisseria sp. | reverse complement strand
GGCGGCGGCACATTCGAGCGCAAGGCTTTTGTCTTCGTAACCGAGCCGCATTTTGCCGGTGAGCGGGATGTGTTCGGGCAGGCGTTGGCGCAGGGTTTTGACGATATGGTGGATGAGGTCTGGCTCTTTGAGCAGGACGGCGCCGCCTTTGTGTTTGTTGACCGTGGGGGCGGGGCAGCCGAAATTGAGGTCGATTTTGTCCGCGCCGAAGCGGACGGCTTCCAAGGCGTTGACCGCCATATTGTCAGAGTCGCTGCCCAAAAGCTGGACGGTACAGGGCGTGCCGGCGGGGGTCTTGTTGCCGTTGGCGATTTCGGGGGCGTATTTGAGCCAGGTGGAACGGGAATGAACGGTGTGGGTAATGCGGACGAACTCGCTGACGCATTCGTCGTAGCCGCCGATACGGGTCAGCAAATCGCGCATCACATCGTCCACCAGCCCCTGCATAGGAGCAAGGATAAGCTGCATATCGGAGGAGGTCGTCTGAAAAAAAGGAAATGCGTATTGTAGCGGTATATCGGTTAAAATACACGCTTGCCACGAAGAACTGACCGCCGCCATTGCCGAACTGCCTTGATTTCCCGATTTTGATTTTTCAGACGACCCCTTTTCAGACGACCTCATCATGAACCCGAAAATTCCCGCCACAGCAGCCATGTTGGTCAAAAACTCGGAACGCTATCTGCACGAAGTTTTGACCGCGCTTCAAGACTTCGACGAAGTATTGCTGCTCGACAACGGCTCAACCGACCGTACCTTTGAAATCGCCGAACGCTTCACCAACGTCAGTTATTACAAATACGACTTCATCGGCTTCGGACCGATGAAAAACCTCGCCGCCCGCCTCGCGCAAAACAATTGGATATTCAGCATAGACAGCGACGAAGTGGCAGATGGCGAACTGATTGCCGCCATCCGCAAAGCCGTGGCGGAAAACAAAGAACAAAACATCTTCTCGCTCTCGCGCCTGAACCACTACAACGGCCGCCTGATCAAAGCCTGCGGCTGGTATCCCGACATTATCCCGCGCCTTTACCACCGCCGTTTTACCCGTTTTTCCGACCGTCAGGTGCATGAATCGCTGATCTTGCCGCCCGATGCAAACGTCCGTCCGCTCGAAGGTCGTCTGAAACACTATTCCTTCGAAAACGCCGAAGGGCTGATTCAAAAAATGCAGCAATACAGCTCGCTCTACGCCGAAGAAAACCGCTACAAAAAAGACAGCTCGCCCTTCAAAGCTCTGTTGCACGGCAGCGTATCGTTTGTCAAAAACTACCTGCTCAAACGCGGTTTCGCCTACGGCGCGGACGGCTTGACCATTTCCATCGCCAATGCGCAAGGTTCGTACTACAAATATGTCAAACTTTACGAGCGCAACCGCAATATCAGCGTCGCCTTGATTATTACCACCTACAACCGTCCCGACGCGCTGGAGCTGGTTTTAAAATCCGCGCTCGCGCAAACCCGCCTGCCCGACGAAATCATCGTCGCGGACGACGGTTCGCGCCAAGACACCGCCGCAGTCGTCGAGTTCATCCGCAGCCACACCGACATCCCCGTCAAACATTCTTGGCGGCCGGACGACGGCTTCCGCGCCGCCGAATCACGCAACCGCGCGCTGGCGCAGGCAAAAAGCGACTACATCATCCTTATCGACGGCGACATGATACTCGACCCGTCCTTCATCGCCGACCACCTCAAGCTCGCACGCAAAGGCAGGCTGATACAGGGTTCGCGCGTTATCCTGACCCAAAGCCGCACCCAGGAAATTTTAGATTCCGGCGAATTACCCGATTTGTCCGTGTTCAGCCAAGGCATAGAAAAACGCCTCTCCGCCCTGCGCTGCCGCAGCCTGTCCGCCCTGATCGGCAGACAAAGCAGCCGCAAACACAAGGGCATCAAAACCTGCAATATGGGCTTTTTCCGCAGCGATGCGCTGGCCGTTAACGGCTTCGACAACCGCTTTGTCGGCTGGGGACGCGAAGACAGCGAGTTCGTCGCCCGCCTCTTCCATAACGGCATGAAACGCCACAACCTCAAATTCGCCGGTATCGCCTACCACCTCTGGCACCACGAAGCCGAACGCGACGCCCTGCCGCAAAACGACGCCCTGCTCAAAGCCACGCTGTCCGAACAAAAAATCCGCTGCGAAAACGGCATGGACGAGTTCATAAAATAAACCGTTTTGCGCGCGTCTCCCCCTCAAACGTCGTCTGAAACCTTTCAGACGACGTTTTACCGTCAAGCAACCGTCCGCACATCAAATCTTTACGGAAACCAAACACTTGCAGTGTTATACTATTAATACAACGACAAACTACTCACACACTACGGTTACACATCATGTCCCCCCGCCCGATTACCATCACCTCATACAATATGCACAAAGGCATGTCCGCGCTCAACCGCAAAGTCCAAGTGGACAGCATGGCGGAAGAGCTGCGCGGCATAGGCTCGGATGTCCTGTTTTTACAGGAAGTGCAAGGTCAACACCTGACCCGCAGCAGCAGGCTGCCCGATTTTCCCGAAAAACCGCATTACGATATCCTCGGCGACCGCCTTTCCTACAACCGCAGCTACGGCAAAAACGCCGTATACCCGCAGCGCCACCACGGCAACGCCATCCTCAGCCGCCTGCCGCTGGAAACCCGCCACAACCTCAACATCAGCGTCAACAAACTCGAACAGCGCGGCGTACTCCATTGCGAAGTCCTGCCCGAAGGCTGGGAAACCCCGCTCGTCTGCCTCTGCGCCCACCTCAACCTGCGAGAACCCGACCGCGCCAAACAATACCGCGCCATCTTCGAATACGTCGTGCATCACATCGACCCGCAAAGTCCGCTGATTCTCGCCGGCGATTTCAACGACTGGCGGCAAAAATCCGCCCTATCCTTAGGCAACGCCTTGAACTTGAACGAAGTATTCGTGGACAGCAACGGCAAACGCCCCAAAACCTTCCCCGCCCGCCTGCCCGTCCTCAGCCTCGACCGCGTCTATACCCGCAACTTGGAAGTCTTAGACTCCCAAATCCACAACGGCAAAAACTGGCAACGCCTCTCCGACCACTTGCCCTTAAGCGTCAAAGTCAGACCCAAACTGCCTTGACCGCACTCATGCCAAAGGTCGTCTGAAAACCTGAAATCGGGATTTTCAGACGACCTTTCTATGTCGGCAAATCAACTTCAAGCCATCATTCAATCAACTTCAAACTCAGCAAACTTTTTACGAAATCCAATACAACCCCGGCCCGTCCAAACTCAAAAATATGATTTTCCGAGGTACCCAAATGCCAAAGTTGTATTGTTTGACGTCTGTTTACACATTATCGGGTTTTAGTTAAAATTATTATATAAATAATAATCATAATCAATTTATGTTATTTTGCAGCTCTAAAGAAACAAAGCATTTTTTCCGCCGTTCCTTTCCACACAATCGGTAACCTACGGATATTTTCCTTTTGTTTTGTCAAAATGCCCTTCCCTTGCGTGAAGCAAGCGCATCCATATCAACGGTCCGAACAAACCGTTTAATCAATTGGCTGCAACCCCATTACATTTGGTTCGCGTTTTATTTTCCGATGCCATCTGGAAGCATTTCAGATTTCGCCTATTTTCAAGCTGTTGCGAACAAAGGAAAATCCATCATGAAACCTGTCAAATCCGTCGAATTCCCCTCTACGCCCAAAATATTGGTTTTATTCTTGAGTATGCTGTGGCATACGCCGTTATGGGCGGAAAATACTACCCCCACCCAAAGCGTGCAGATGGATACCATTACCGTCAAAGCCCATCGCAACCGGGATAAAAGCGGCTACACCCAAGTCTACAGCCGTGACATCAGCAATATGTACAAAGGCAAACAGGAAATCGAAACCTACCGCGGCAGCAGCGTGGCCGATTTAATCGGCGGCATGGCGGGAGTTTACAGCGGCGCGCTCGACCCCAACATACGCGGCATTCAGGGCGAAGGCAAAGTTCCAGTAACGGTAGACGGCACGGAACAGGCAATCAGCGTATGGCGAGGATTTGAAGGCATATCCAACCGCAACTACATCGACCCGAACCTTATCAGCAGCGTGTATGTGGAAAAAGGCGCATCGGCAAATCGCGACATCCGCACCGGCATAGGCGGTTCGGTCAGCATGAAAACGCTGGAAATCGACGACATCGTGCCCAAAGATCAAAAATTTGGTATGGACGTCAAGATGGAAACTGGCAACAATACCATCAAACAGCGGGAATACGCCCACGCCGAAACTTGGAGTACGGACTACCGCCGTTATCCCAAACCCTATTCTTTTGACCGCATGGAATGGGCGATTATGCTGGATGATAGCGACCGTCAAAAACAACGCTTCGGCGGGCGAGGAAAATTATTTAAAGACAACGCCTTCCGTATTTCAGCCGGTATGCGCGGCGAAGTGTTTGACGGCTTGATTGCCTACGCATGGCGCGACAAGGGCAATTACTTTGCCGGCAGCAAGGGGGCGGAACGCTACGGCTACCTCCCCAATGCCAGCTCCATGACCGAGGAAGAATTTACCAAAAAAGTTACGGATATTCAGGAATATACCGCCAATGTCGGTACGTATTACCATCCATCCGGCGAAGTGGCCAACACATCCCTGAATATGCGTTCGTGGCTGGCAAAAGGCACGCTCAAATTGCCCGACAATCAAAAAATACAGCTCGGCATACGCCGCACCCACGCCCGTTTCGGCGAAATCATGCCGTACAGCATCCTGTTCGGCAACATCGGCGGCAGCATGCTCAAACCGGACGGTTCCGCCCAAACCGACATGAGCAAGCTCACCAAAGGCACGCTGATGGCAGAATGGCCGCAGGCATGGGTGAAACAGACCGCCGTCAACCTCGACTACACATGGAAACCCGAAAACAACCGCTGGATAGATTTGAAGGCGGGGATTTGGGGGACGTTTAACAATTCGCAAACCAATTCCACCGGCGGCTATCCCGCATCCACCCTGTTTCTCGACAAAATATTCAACGAAAAATACGCCGAAGACTGGTATTACAAAGGTAAAGAACCCGAATGGGACAAACTGCCGCCCAATACCAACAACCGTTTCAACGTTTTTAATGCCGCCGCCTACCGCGCCAAAAACAACCGCCTAGGCATCAACCTGTCCAATAAAATGAAATTATCCGACAAATTGGAACTGACCCTGATGGGCGACTACCAGCGCGAAAAACTCAAAGGCAGCAGCGATACCAGTTGGATACTCGCATTGCCCGAAGAAGAATCCCAAAAATTGTTCTGGGAAGACCCTGAGACCACCTTAAATTCCAACTTCGCCCTGACCATGCCGCGTAAAGGCAAACGCGACGAATGGAACCTTGGCTTCAACTTCAAATATCAGCCCACTTCCTGGCTGACTCTGAACGCAGGCGGCCGCTACACCGACTACCACCAAACCGACAACTTCCTCCGAGAATACATCGACAAAAATCGCACATGGTTGGAGAGAGAAAACAAATTCGACGTACTGTCGGACAACAGCAGGGATTTCGTCTATCTGCAGAGCCGGCTTGCCACGCCTGAAGAATACCGAGCCTACCGAGAATTGTCCGACCAATATCACGCCGCGCAAAAAGCTTACGACCAAGACCCTGCGACCATACGGGCGAAAGCCGAATATGATGCCTACGACAAGCGTTTTTGGAATTGGATAAACAGCCTGCCCGTTCCCGAATATCTCTGGGCATTAGATAACCGACCCGAAGAAACACAACGCTGGCAAGATAATCACCCCCAACTTCCGGAAGAACCCGAAAAACTGACAGAGCTGCGCAACCGTTTTATGGAAGCGGAAGATCTAAGCAGTGGCTGGAAATCAATACCCAACTGCACCGAAAACGAAGCAAATAAAAACTGTATCTACTGGCGGCGTTCGCATCCCGAAGAAAATCCCGTCCGGACAGGCGCACTCAATTTCTTAAATGAAACCGGAATCAACCCTGCCACAGGCAAAGTTGAAAAACGTTATGCTGCCGCCGTAACAACCGATGTCAACAATCCCGCTATCGAATACCGGCATCTGACCGAAGAAGAACTGCGCAAAATGTGGAACAAACGCGGCCATGCCTTCGCTCCCATGTTCTCCGCCACCGTCCAGCTCGGCGACAACACCCGCCTGTTCGCCCGTTATACCGAATTCAAACGCTTCCCCAGCATGTATGAAGGCACATTCGGCTTCGGCAACCACAGCATTGCCAAAGGTTTCAGCGTCCCGTTTGGCAGACTCCTGAACCCGCTCAAACCCGAACACGCCAAAAACTGGGAAATCTCCCTCAGCCACGACTTCACCCGCCTGCTGCCCAAAATGCGTTACGCGGACGTGCGGCTGACCTACTTCCACAACAAAACCCACAACGTCATCGACCGCAACTATGCCACCTGGCAAATCAGCAATTACGACAAACAAGTCATCAGCGGACTGGAACTCCAAACCCGCTTCGACAACGGCAAAGTATTCGGCGACCTTTCCGTCGTGCGCAACATGAAAAACGAAGTCTGCGACCGCCGCGCCATTGAGCAGCAATATGATGTAGACCAATACGTCTCGCACGGCCGTACCTTCCCCGTACCTTACTGTCAAAACGGCGGTTTCGCCAGCGGTTGGCTGATCAACCGCATCCAGCCTCGCTGGTCGGTCGTTGCCAACCTCGGCGGCCGCTTCCTAAACGAAAAACTCGAAATCGGTTCACGCCTGACCTTCCACAGCCGCGTTGAAGACAAACAGCAGCCCTCCGCCCGTTGGCGCGAATACTACCTGTAACGTGACGGCGCAAACAGCAAAGCTTTCAACAGCGACAACGGCAATGCCAACTGGCAACCCGTTACTGTCGTGGATGCCTATGTGCGTTACAAATTCAACAAACATTTCAGCGCAGAACTAACGGGCAGCAACCTGACCGACCGCTATTACCTCGACCCCATGAGCCGCTCCTATATGCCCGCCCCGGGACGTACCCTGCGCATCGGTTTGACAGGGAAATGGTAATTTCTTCTAACAGAAAACAGCCTCTTTGCGTACTGGCAAAACATTAAGGTCGTCTGAAAAACAATTTTCAGACGACCTTTGAACCAGCTCTATTTTTAAGAAGCCAATACGCGCGGGAACAGGATTTCATTTTCCAAATGGATATGGTTGGTCAAATCGTCCACCATTTCGCGTGCCAACGTATACAGACGCGTCCAGCTTCCGCAGGCGTTTTCGGGAACGGTCAGGTTATTGGTCAACTCAAGCAGCTTGGCTACGGCTTGGTCGTGTTCCTCATGCTCGTGCATCATCACATTAATCGGCATTGCCGCTCCGCGACCGACGCCTTGTTTAATCATCGGAAACAACATGCGCTCTTCCTTCATCATGTGCATCAACAGTTCGTTTTGCATATAGGCAAGCAACTCCGGCACTTCAGCCGGAAAACTGTCGGCATGAACTTCCGCGACTTTTTGAGCCAACGGAACCAGCTCTTCAAATTGCCCGCGGTGCACATCATGGTAGCGTTGCAGGATATGGTCGATGGTTGCACCAAACGGCGCGGTTTCCCATACGGTAAAATCAGTCATGGCAGTATCCTTGGATTTGTGTCAGGCCGGCGTATTCAGACGACCTTTTTAAAGATGGATTTTTTATGAATGTATATAACGGAGTGAAGGATACACCTGCAAAACTGATTTGTATAGATGGAAACAAAACGTATAACAAATTGAGAATAAAAGTAATTTCTTTTTCAAAGAGAGACTGAAGCAGCTTGCCGCCTGAATTGAAGGCAAGAAAAAAGCCCGTCTTGGTCAAGACGGGCTATTTGGAATCTGGCAGAGAGGAAGGGATTCGAACCCTCGATACGCTATTCACGTATACACGCTTTCCAGGCGTGCGACTTAAACCACTCATCCACCTCTCTGTGGAATCAAACATATTTTGTCGTCTGATATTGTAGCTTAATCAGACAAATAAATCTATTCAATAAAAAATCCGGATAAGCCGGATAATTGATTTGGTGCCCAGGAGAAGACTCGAACTTCCACACCCGTGAGGATACTAGCACCTGAAGCTAGCGCGTCTACCAATTCCGCCACCTGGGCAATTTAAATTTTCCTGTTTTGCGTTACAGTGATTGACTATTTCGCAAAGAAGCGGTCATTATATATTTTAGAAAAAGAATGTCAACCAATAAAATGAACAAAAATATTAAATCTTTAAATTTACGAGAAAAAGACCCGTTTTTGAAACGGGAGAAACAACGTTACGAACATCCGCTGCCAAGCAGGGAGTGGATCATTGAATTATTGGAGCAAAAAGGCGTGCCGTCGAAAATCGAAGTCTTGGCACGCGAGTTGTCGATTACGGAAGAAGAGTACGAATTTTTCGAACGTCGTCTGAAAGCGATGGCGCGGGACGGTCAGGTTTTAATCAACCGTCGCGGTGCGGTTTGCGCGGCAGACAAATTGGATTTGGTCAAATGCCGTGTCGAGGCGCACAAAGACGGCTTCGGCTTCGCCGTACCGCTCACGCCCACCAAAGACGGCGATTTTGTCTTATATGAACGCCAAATGCGCGGCATCATGCACGGCGACATCGTGACCGTCCGCCCTGCCGGCATCGACCGCAAAGGCCGCCGCGAAGGAACGGTTTTAGATATTGTCGAACGCGCGCAAAGCAAAGTGGTCGGACGTTTCTATATGGATCGCGGCGTAGCGATTTTGGAAGCGGAAGACAAACGCCTGAACCAAAGCATTGTCTTGGAACCTGACAGCGTCGCGCATTTCAAACCCGAATCCGGCCAGGTCATCGTCGGCGAAATCGAGACTTATCCCGAGCAAAACCGCCCTGCTGTGGCGAAAATCATCGAAGTATTGGGCGATTATGCCGACAGCGGTATGGAAATCGAAATCGCCGTGCGCAAACACCATTTGCCGCACCAATTCAGCGAAGCGTGTACCAAAGCCGCGAAAAAAATCTCCGACCATGTTCGCAAAAGCGATTTGAAAGGCCGCGTCGATTTGCGCGATTTGCCTTTGGTCACCATAGACGGTGAAACGGCGCGCGATTTCGACGATGCTGTGTTTGCCGAAAAAATCGGGCGCAATTACCGTTTGGTCGTAGCGATTGCCGATGTCAGCCATTATGTCCGTCCAGATGACGCTATCGACACGGACGCGCAGGAACGCAGCACCAGCGTTTACTTCCCGCGCCGCGTGATTCCCATGCTGCCGGAAAACCTGTCCAACGGCATCTGCTCGCTCAATCCCGATGTCGAGCGTTTGTGCATGGTGTGCGACATGGTCATCACTTACGCGGGCAATATTAAAGAATACCGCTTCTACCCTGCGGTTATGCGTTCCCATGCCCGCCTGACGTACAACCAAGTCTGGGATTGGATTTCAGACGACCTCGACCATCCGCACAAAGCCCAAATCGACACCCTCCACAAACTCTTCAAAATCCTTCAGAAAAAACGCTTCGAACGTGGCGCGGTGGAGTTTGAAAGCGTCGAAACCCAAATGCTTTTCGACGACAACGGCAAAATCGAAAAAATCGTGCCCGTTGTCCGCAATGACGCCCACAAACTGATTGAAGAGTGTATGTTGGCGGCGAACGTCTGCGCGGCAGAGTTCCTGATGAAAAACAAGCACACCGCCCTCTTCCGCAACCACTTAGGCCCGACACCCGAAAAACTCGCCACCCTGCGCGAGCAGCTCGGCTTATTAGGTTTGCAACTGGGCGGCGGCGACAACCCGACGCCGAAAGACTATGCCGCGCTTGCCGAACAATTCAAAGGCAGACCCGATGCCGAATTGCTGCAAGTCATGATGCTGCGTTCCATGCAGCAGGCAGTTTACGAACCGCATTGCGACGGACACTTCGGCCTTGCCTACGAAGCATACGCCCACTTCACCTCCCCCATCCGCCGCTATCCCGACCTGACCGTACACCGCGCCATCAAAGCCGTGTTGAACCAACAAACCTACACGCCAAGCAAAAGCTGGCAGGCTTTGGGTGTCCATACCTCGTTCTGCGAACGCCGCGCCGACGATGCCAGCCGCGATGTGGAAAACTGGCTGAAAACCTATTACATGCGCGATAAAGTCGGCGAAATATTCGAAGGCAAAATCTCCGGCATGACCAACTTCGGCCTCTTCGTTACCTTGGACGGCATCCACATCGACGGCTTGGTACACATCAGCGATTTGGGCGAAGACTATTTCAACTTCCGCCCCGAAATCATGGCGATAGAAGGCGAACGCAGCGGCATCCGTTTCAACATGGGCGACAAAGTCAGCGTCCGAGTAGCGCGCGCCGATTTGGACACCAGCAAAATCGACCTGACCTTGATCAGCGGCGGAAGCAGCGGCAAAAAACGCCGCACTAAAACCACTGCACAAACCGGCTCGAAAACCAAACGCAAACTGACGGCGAAAGAAATCGACGACGCGATGAAAACGCCTGTAAAACAGGAAAAACCCGCCGCCAAACGCCGCAGCAAAGCCCAACCGTCCAACGCAGCAACGTCGTCTGAAAATGGCAAAAAGAAAACCGCCAAAGCCAAAACCGCAACGGAAAAAGCCAAACGCAAAGACAAAAAGCCAAGCAAAAGCGTAAAAATCAAGGTGAAAAATCCGGATACCGCGCCAACCAAGCGCAAAGGCAGAAGCAAGGCTAAATAGTCTGTCTTTTGGCCAACTTCAAAAGCTGTTTAACGGACAGGTGCGATAAAAAACGGCGGTTGTTCATCATCTACATTTCCACATAACCGCCGTTCCATTCCGCCTTAATCCGAGACTAAAAAGGTCGTCTGAAAACCTGTTTCCAAGTTTTCAGACGACCTTGCTTCATTTGTTCTTCAAGTAAATTGTTATTTCACCTTAGTCGCCATCAACGTATGCAACCGGCGGTTGTCGGCGCGGGCGACAGTGAACTGCAAACCGCCGATAACGACTTTTTCGCCGCGCACGGGCAGGTGCCCCAATTCTTGAATGACCAGCCCGCCGATGCTGTCAGCTTCTTCGCTGCTGTAATCCGTACCGAAAAAGGCGTTGATGTCTTCGATTTCGGTTACGGCGTTGATACGCCAACGTTCGGTGGAGACGGCGTGGATATTGTCCGCGCTTTCGTCTTCGTCAAACTCGTCTTCGATGTCGCCGACAATTTGTTCGATAATGTCTTCAAAAGTTACCAGACCCGACGTGCCGCCGTATTCATCGATGACGATTGCCATGTGGTTGCGCTGCTCGCGGAACTCTTTCAAAAGCGCGTTCAGCGATTTGCCTTCGGGTACGAAAACGGCGGGACGAAGGATGGATTTGAGGTTGAACTGCTCGGGATTGAACATGAATTTGAGCAGGTCTTTGGCGTGCAGGATGCCGAGGACTTCGTCTTTGTCTTCTCCGATGACGGGGAAACGGGAATGGGCGGTTTCGATGACGTAGGCAGTGATGCGCTCGATGCTGTCGTTTTCTTTCAAAACGTTCATGTGGCTGCGGGTGATCATGGCATCGCGCACTTCCAAGTCGGCAAAGTCGAGGACTTTTTCCAGCCGCAAAAGTGTATCCGCGTCAAACACTTCCTGCTCGTGCGCCTGCCGCAGCAGGCTGAGTACGTCTTCGGCGGAATCGGGTTCGCCAGCAAGTCGGGAAATCAAACGTTCGAAAAATGTCGGTTTCGACCGGGTGTCGTCCATTTCAGTATTCGTCCTCTTGGTAGGGGTTGGGATAACCTGCCGCCTGCATCAGGCGGATTTCGAGCGCCTCCATTTCTTCGGCCTCGGTCTCTTCGATGTGGTCGTAGCCCATCAGGTGCAATGTGCCGTGCATGGTCAGGTGGGCAAAGTGCTGCTCGGCGGTTTTGCCCTGCTCGGCGGCTTCTTTCAAGACAACTTGCGGGCAGATAATCAAATCGCCGCAAAGCTCGTCTGAAAACTGATCGGGCAGGATTTCGCCTTCGTTCAAGGCAAAACTCAACACATTGGTGGCGTAGTCTTTGCCGCGGTAATCGCGGTTGTAGGCGCGGGCTTCTTCTTCGTCCAGAAGAATCAGGCTGATGTCGGCGCGGCGGTATTCGTTTTTCAACGCCGCCCATGCCCAGCGGTAGAAATCGCGTTCGCTCGGAAGATTGGCGACGGTTGAGGCGTTTTCAAAATTCAGGCAGAAACGTTGCCGCTGCAACGATAAGAAGGGATATTTTTTGGCGCGTTTCATGCTGTAAGGCTGTTGGGTTTAAAATGTTTTTAGAGAATAAGTTTTATTTTACGGCAGTATGGACTACCATCATGCTGACAGACCCTATATTCCGTTTCTTGCGGTCTGTCGAAATCGGCATTTCAATGCCGGTACACATTATAGTTTATTTCGTTGCAACAGATATAGTGCAACAGCTTCTCCGACAGCCTCGCAGCGGAATACCTTTATCAACCACGGTAATTGCAAATGAACAAATTTCTTTTCCCCCTACTGATTGCCCTGACAGCCTGCTCCCCGCAAAACAAAATCGAAACGTCTGCTGCCAAACCGACGGAAACTCCGGTCGAAAAAAACAGCGGCGATACGGTCAAAATGACAGGGACAGTCCATTATTCGCTCGAACAGGCTGAATTTACCGCCGACGGAAAGACCTATTTCATCAACGGAGGCGAAAGCCTGATGGACCAAGTAGAAAAAAACCGCCTGAGTTCCGGCTCATATAACGTTACCCTGAACAATATCTGCATTCAGGGAAAAGTGCTGACCAAAGAGCAAAACCAAGGCAACGGATTCGGCCCCTTGGGCAAGTACAATCAGGCGGTTAGCGTAGAAAGTTTGTGTTAGACTGTCGAACTTCCCGCCTCATGAATTAGAAAATCAGAAACTGCAAATGAACCCGAAAAAACTCGTTATCGCCAGCCGCGAAAGCCTGCTTGCCATGTGGCAGGCAAAACATATCCAAGGTCGTCTGAAAACCCTGTATCCCGACTGCGAAGTCGAAATCTTGGGCATGACCACGCGTGGCGACCAGATTTTGGACAAAACCCTGTCGAAAATCGGCGGCAAAGGCCTGTTTATCAAAGAGTTGGAACAAGCCTTGCAGGACGATCGCGCCGATTTGGCAGTGCATTCGATTAAAGACGTGCCGATGGATTTGCCCGAAGGCTTCGCCCTTGCCGCCATCGGCGAGCGCGCCAATCCGTTTGACGCGTTCATATCCAACCAATACGCGCGTTTGGAAGAAATGCCCAAAGGCGCCGTCGTCGGCACATCCAGCCTGCGCCGCGAAGCCCAGTTGCGCGCCCGCTATCCGCACTTAGTCATCAAACCCCTGCGCGGCAACGTGCAAACCCGCCTGTCCAAACTCGACAACGGCGAATACGATGCCATCATCCTCGCCGCCGCCGGATTGCAGCGTTTGGAACTGGACGAACGCATCCGCCTGATCCTCTCCGAAGCCGACAGCCTGCCCGCTGCCGGACAAGGCGCGTTGGGCATCGAAATCGCCGCACACCGCACCAACCTCCTCGACGTCTTGAAACCCTTAAACCACGACGTCACACACGCCTGCGTGACCGCCGAACGCGCCCTCGCCCGCGCTTTGGGCGGAAGCTGCCAAGTGCCGCTTGCTGCGTATTGCACCGAAGAAAACGGCCTGCTCACTCTACGCGGACTGGTCGGACACCCCGACGGCTCGGTAATCTTGCAGGCAGACGCGCAAGCCCCCGCCGCCTACGCCGACGCGCTCGGACGCGCAGTCGCAAAAAAACTGGCGGACGACGGCGCGCAGGAATTGATTGAAGCCGTATTGAAAGAACAAGCCGAATAAAATCGGTTCGCAAGAAAAGGTCGTCTGAAAACTGTATTTTGGTTTTCAGACGACCTTTCTTTTGATTTCTGATTTCCTTCCATTTACATCTATATT
>CAKARM010000020.1:0-14214 GCA_916720585.1 uncultured Neisseria sp. | reverse complement strand
TTTGAATATCTGTTTCTTAGGGTTTCCGATGGATTCCCGCCTGCGCGGGAATGACGGCTGCTGGAGGTAATTATGGATTGGATTGGTAAAGTTTGCGTTGAAATTTGCCGAAGTGAGTGAGGTTGTGGAGAGGTCGTCTGAAAAACTAGGTTTGTGTTTCAGACGACCTTTTTGTATTTTTGGAATTCGTGGGCGAATCCCACGCTACGGGTTGTAGCTTTGGTCGGAGAATGGAGGTATAGAGGCTTTTGTTTGCATTCGTTATATTTTTGAAATGTCGCACTCGGTCAGGCGATGTAGGAACGGTAGCGTGGGCTTTGCCCACGAATCATGATTGCTTGAAACATAAAAAGGTCGTCTGAAACTGTATTTTTCAGTTTCAGACGACCTTTGGTTTCAGAAAAGCATAGGGTGATACGGTATCACTATGCTTTAAACTTCAAGCTTTAACGCCAGTAGCGCCACCAAGGCATATCGTTCGGTTGCCATTGGTGTTGCAGGAACGGGCTTTGCGGGAAGTTGGTTTCCAAGACGCGGCGGGTGTCGGCGGCGAGTTGGGGTTTGTCCAGTTTTTTGTAAGCCAGCTCCATCATGGCGAGCGATTCTTCGACGTAGCGGGTATTTTGGTAACGCTCGACGATTTTTTGGGCGCGGTTGACTGCGGCGAGGTAGGCGCCGCGTTTCATGTAGTAGCGGGCAACGGAGATTTCGTTACCGCCCAAAGCGTCCACCAGTTTTGCCATGCGCTCGGTGGCGTCGGCGGCGTATTTGCTCTCCGGATAGCGTTGTACCAATTCGGCAAACGCTTGGTATGCGCTGCGGTTGGCTTTAGGGTCGCGGTCGGACCAGTCTTGGGAGGCGAGTTTGTTGAGGAAGGATTGGTCTTCATTGAACAAAACCAAGCCTTTGAGGTAAAGCGCGTAATCCATATTCGGATGTTGCGGGTGATGGCGCTGGAAGCGGTCGATGGCGGCGAGGGCTTTTTCAGGCTCGTCGTCTTTGTAATAGGCGTATGCGGTGTCCAGCTGCGCCTGTTGCGCGTAGCGGCCGTTGGGGAAGCGGGATTCTAAAATTTCGTATAACTTGATGGCTCGCGTATAATTGCTGCTGTTCAACTCGTCATGCGCTTCGGCATAGAGTTTTTCCACGTTCCAATCTTGTGTGATTTGCGCGTCTTTATCGACCGTACCTTTATTGCTTGCACAGGCACCCAGTGCCAGACTTAACGAAACTACTAAAAGAATTTTTTTCATGCAGAATACTTCCTTTGATAATGAAGCCGATTATAGCGACGATTTAGACTTTACGTCAGCCCCCGAAGCAGAAAGTTGTGTTAATTTGACTGTTCCGCTGGAGCTTGCGGGCGGGCGGCTGGATGCGGTGTTGGCAAAGCTCATGCCTGATTATTCGCGCAGCCGCCTGACATCGTGGATTAAAGAAGGCGCGGTCATTGTAAACGATAAGCCCGCCCAACCCAAAGACAAAATGATAGGCGGGGAATCCATCAGCGTAACGGTACGTCCGAGCGAAGAGAATCTCGCGTTCAAACCCGAAGCGATGGATTTGGATATTGTGTACGAAGACGATACCGTTATCGTCGTCAACAAACCTGCCGGACTGGTCGTCCATCCCGCCGCAGGCAACTGGACGGGGACACTGCTCAACGGTTTATTGGCGCATTGTCCCGAATTGAGCCAGATTCCGCGCGCGGGCATCGTCCACAGGCTAGACAAGGAAACCAGCGGCCTGATGGTGGTCGCCAAAACCCTGCCCGCACAAAATTCCCTCGTGCAACAGCTTCAAGAGCGCACGGTCAAACGCATCTACCGCGCCGTCGCCAACGGCATCGTTCCCTTTGACGGCAAAATCGAAACCCAAATCGGACGCGATCCGCACAACCGTCTGAAAATGGCAGTCGTCAAATTTGGCGGCAAACCCGCCGTTACCCACGTCAAAGTGTTGGAACGCTATCTCGCCCACAGCTACATCGAATGCTCGCTCGAAACAGGCAGGACGCACCAAATCCGCGTCCATATGCGCGAAGCCAACCACCCGCTTGCCGCCGACCCTGTTTACGGTAACCTGCGCCATCCGTGCAGCGAACCGGTAAAAGAAGCCGTTAAAAGTCTGGGCGCGCGTCAGGCTTTGCACGCCTACCGCTTAAGTTTCGTCCATCCGAAAACCGGCGAAACCGTTTCCTTCGAAGCCCCGATTCCCGACGATATGTATCACCTGCTCTCCGTCCTGCGCCTCGAAGCAGGCTTGGATTCGTCTTTGAGCAACGAAGAAGAATGGCAGGACAAACTCGGCACGGATGACGATGATGATTGGAACGAAGACGACTACGACGTCGAAGTGGTTTATGTGAGGGATTAAGATGTCTTCTTCAGATTTGGTAAATCTTGCACAAATGGACGGCGAAATGCAGTGGCTGGCGGGTTACGGCAATTTGTCGTCTGAAAAAGCATACCGACTTGCCACTAGAGCTGCCATCGTTTCCATGATTGCGCTGCCCGTATGGGTGGGTATATTGATTATGGAGGATATGGAGATTCTGAACATAGGCTCCGGTTTCTTCTTCCTGTCATTTCTTTTGATAATGATTTTGCCCTTCCCGTATTTGTCTCTATCATCCAAAAAAAGAGCATTGGAAAAATTGCAAGATGAGTCTTGGCGATACGACCCTGTCAAACGTGTCCTGACGCATTGGGAAGGCAGAGAAATCGTTATGGAATATTCTCTTTCTGAACATGACCACTTATCGGTAATCAGATGGAGAAGCAAGGGCTACGGAGAATTTTTTACACTGGAATATCGCCGTCCGTATCCCGCACCATACGTTCGAATTTTGACTTTTATTTATAGCAAGCCGTCAGACAAAAAAGATTTCGCGGCTGCCGCACAAAATATTGCCAAGCAGATGAATCTGCCTTTAGATGAAAACGGTTTGTACAACTAGTCTGATCAGACTTTTCATACCAATATCGCATTCAATATATCGAGAAGTCGATTTAAAACGAGTAGCTTAGGAGATGATGATGAGTCATAAGGAGCAAGTTTGGCGAGATGCTTTTAGATTAGACGATTTATCTGAAATTGACGGGAATTTTTTATTGGCAATTGATGCTGCAAAAAAAGAATTTGATGGTTATTCTCAAGGTAAATGGGATCTGAAAAACTATATTATTTGGTTAAGAATTTCCGAAAATAGAGAATTTGTTAGTATCAGTTTTATTCCAAAAACAGATGAAATGGTAGGCGGGATATTTTTTGAAATTCCTTATAGAGGACTATATAAATATGGTCGGGGTTATGAGTTTTATTACCGACTGGAAGATACGGAATTATTGGAAGTAGTGGGGATGCGTTAATACGCAATTGTATTATTTAAATGACCTTGATTACTTTCTAAGGCAGATGGGAATATTCAGGCGATACGGTTGAAAAAGCTTACCTGCCATACTGAATGGTCAATTTAAGGTAGAGGATTTAGGTGCCGGCATGAGTTATCAGGAAAAAGTTTGGAGAGATGCTTTTGAATCTGATTATTTATTTAGATTAGATGGAAGCTTGTTATTGGCAATGGCTGCGGCTAAAGAAGAATTTGATCGTTATTTGCAGAATCAATCGGATTTGAGGAACTATACCATTTGGTTCAATATTTCCGAGAATAAAGAATTTGCCTGTATCAGCTTTCTGCCCAATCAAGGAGAAGATAAGCATGGTCGGGGTTATGACCTTTATTACCGATTGGAAAACACAGAATTATTGGAAGTCGTAGAGATGCGTTAATACGAAGCCGATAGACACATTCTTTCAAACCTTTCCTTACTCAGATAAAAACATGAAAACCATCACAGAAACCTTAAACCTCACCCCGCAAGGTAAAAATTTCCTGGCTGCCGATTGGCCTGCGCCCGCCAACGTGAAAACCCTGATTACCACCCGCAACGGCGGCGTGAGCCAAGGCGTGTATCAAAGTCTGAACCTCGGTTCGCACGTCGGCGATGATCCTGATGCCGTGCGCCGCAATCGTGAAATTGTGCAGGAACAGGTTGGGCTGCCCGTCGCTTACCTCAATCAAATCCACAGCACCATCGTCGTCAATGCCGCCGACGCATTGGGCAACACGCCCGATGCAGACGCTTCGGTGGACAACACAGGCAAAGCCGCCTGCGCCGCAATGACTGCCGACTGCCTGCCTGTCTTGTTCTGCGATAAAGCCGGTACGGTCGTCGCTGCCGCACATGCAGGCTGGCGCGGTTTGGCGGGCGGCGTATTGCAAAACACCATAGCCGCGATGAATGTCGCGCCCGTCGAAATCATGGCATATCTCGGCCCTGCCATCGGCGCGGACGCATTCGAAGTCGGACAAGACGTGTTCGACGCATTTTGTACGCCCATGCCCGAAGCTGAGGACGCATTCGAAGACATCGGCGGCGGTAAATATCTTGCCGACATCTACGCACTGGCGCGTTTGGTTCTGCGCCGCGAAGGGGTGGACATGATCTACGGCGGCACACACTGCACCGTCTTGGAGCGCGACACTTTCTTCTCTTACCGCCGTGACGGACAAACCGGCCGCATGGTCAGCCTGATTTGGTTGGCGGAATAATGCGCGGTAAACCGTGTATCCGATATTTGACTGAAAAAAGCCGTTGTTAAGCGTATCGGTTCCAATATCGTTAAGGTCGTCTGAAAATATCGGTTTCCTCAATTTCAGGAACGGTTTTCAGACGACCTTTGTTCGTTGTATCCTTTAGATAAATCAGGCGGTATTTGTCATTGCATATGACGCTATTGAGGCCGTCTGAAAACAAGGAAACCGTATATTTGATTTGAAAGAAAGGATAATTAATATGGATACCCAGTCCATACAAAATCAATTCAACGCCGTATCCGCACAATACGACGGTCAACGCCGCGCCCTGATACCCTGCTTTGACCTGTTTTACCAAACCGCCGCCGACTTGGCCGCAGGTGTGCCTAATGTGCGCCGCGTACTTGATTTGGGTGCGGGTACGGGTTTGATGAGTGCATTTGTACACGCACGTTGTCCTGATGCCGAATATACTTTGGTCGATATTTCCATGCAGATGCTTGCTCAAGCCCGGCAGCGTTTCCAAGGCCTGCCGAATTTCCGTTATATGGCGCAGGATTTGGCGCGGTTGGACGAAGCTGCAGGCCTGCCGGAGGGTGATTTCGACCTGATTGTGTCCGGTTTGGCCATCCATCATTTGGAAAACGGGCAGAAACAATCGCTGTTTCATCAAGTTGCCCGCCTACTTGCGCCAAACGGCCGCTTTATCAACGCCGACCAGGTGTTGGGCGAAACCGCAGCCTCCGAACGCACCTATACCGAAGCATGGCGGCATCATGTTATGCATAACATCGCGCTGACCGAAGCCGAGAAAAATGCCGCATTCGAACGCATCAAACTCGACCGCATGGCTACGTTATCCGACCAGTTCCAATGGCTGCGCGACGCCGGGCTTCAGGCCGATTTGTATTTCCAACATTATAATTTTGTTGTTTTCGCCGCTGTCAAACCGTCAGAATGTGGGAGATAATCCGATGAACGATGCCCTTATCCAAACTTTCGCCCTGACCTTCGGCTTTCCCTACACTTAAACGCGGCAAGAATTGCCGCCGTTGGAAGGCGGGCGGCATCTGCATTTGGGCGCGTTGGACGGGTTTTACCGCCATATGGACGGTATGTGGCAGGGAAAAAATCCTAGTGTTGATTATTGGCTAGAAATGGAAACCCAGTTTTTGCAATGGCTGACTTATGCAAGGCTGCCGGATATTTGGAACGATTGGGCTTTTGGTTGGGACATCAGAGCTAAACAATATTTGCCGATAGAAGGCTGGCGCGAAGAATGGGCGGTGTTTGGCGTAATGTTTGACGATTCGATTCTTTTTGCCGATACCGTCGCACCCGACAGCCCTGTTTATTGGCTGATGACCGGTTACGGCACGGTGGAAAACCGCCGCCTTATCGCGCCGTCTGTGGCTGCGTTGATGCAAACTTTATTGGCTATTTCTGATTTTGAACAAAAATGGCAGGCGGAGGGCAGGGCGGTTTATGATGAAGAAGGCTGTTGTACGGCTGCAGAATTAAGTGCGGCATTGCACGATTTGCTGTACCGAGAACTGTCGCTCGAATGTGCGGCGGGATTTGAAGAAGCGTTTTGGGGATGATGTCGGTTTGAGGTCGTCTGAAAGCAGGGCGGATGATTTTCAGACGACCTTTTCGGAATGACAGACTACGTTCCCGACGATTTACAGATTTTGTTGGCGGATTCGGGCTTTTACGGAGAAAAAGAAGGCGAATACACGCCTGCGGGTAAAACGTTGGCAGAAGTTTTAAGTCGGAAGCCTGATTAATTCGTTGCTTGCAACCAAGTCAAAACGGAACTAAGGAGATACAAAAAATGAAGATTACTTCGCTGGATCATTTGGTTTTAACCGTTGCCGATATTTCCCGCAGCATTGATTTTTATACCCGTATTTTGGGTATGGAAGAAATCACGTTTGGCGAGGGGCGCAAGGCTTTGTTGTTTGGCAGGCAGAAAATCAATCTGCACATGCGCGGGGCGGAAGCTGTGCCTCATGCTGAAAATGCTGCCTGCGGTACGGCGGATTTGTGTTTGTTGACGGAGACGCCGTTGGAGCAGGTTTTGGAAGAATTGGCTTCGCACGGTGTGGAAGCCATCAGCGGGATTGTTCCGCGCACGGGAGCGGTCGGCGCGATACGGTCGGTTTATTTGCGCGACCCTGACGGCAATCTTTTGGAAATCAGCCGTTACGAATAGGTCGTCTGAAATCCCGTTTTCTGCAAAAAAGGCTGCATCATGAACACCGTTTCTATCCAAAACCTTTCCCACCGCTACGGCAAGACCCTTGCGCTTGACGATGTGTCGCTGGACATTCCGAAAGGCGCGACGGTCGGTTTGATCGGGCCGGACGGGGTGGGCAAATCGACGCTGCTCTCGTTGATGGCGGGGGTGAAGGTGATTCAGGACGGACGGGTGGAAGTGTTGGGCGGCGATATGGCGGACAAGGACGTGCGGCGGGACTTGTCGCACCGCATCGCCTTTATGCCGCAGGGTTTAGGGCGCAACCTGTATCCTACCTTGTCGGTGTATGAGAATATCGATTTCCACGCGCGGCTGTTTGGTTTGGACGGGCGGGAACGCACGCGGCAGATTACGCGGCTGATGGAGGCGACCCGCCTTGCGCCGTTTTCCGATAGGGCGGCGGGCAAGCTCTCGGGCGGGATGAAGCAGAAGCTAAGTTTGTGCTGCGCGCTGGTGCACAGCCCGGATTTGCTGATTTTGGACGAACCGACCACGGGCGTGGACCCTTTGTCGCGCCGCCAGTTTTGGGCGTTGGTAGACGATTTGCGGCGGGAACACGCGGGCATGACCGTGATTGTGGCGACCGCCTATATTGAAGAGGCGCAGCGTTTCGAGCGGCTGCTGGCGATGGACGCGGGCAGGCTGCTGGAAAACAAGCCCACTGCCGACGTGCTGGCGGACTACGGCACCGACGTGTTGGAAGAGGCTTACGTCAAAATGCTGCCGCCGGAGAAACAGCAGGGTTCGGGCAGTTTGGACATTACGCCGTTCGTCCCCGATCCCGCTGCGCCGCCCGCGATGGAAGCGCACGGGCTGACCAAGCGTTTCGGCGATTTTACCGCTGTGGATCACGTCAGCTTTACCATTCAAAAAGGCGAGATTTTCGGCTTTCTCGGCAGCAACGGCTGCGGCAAGTCCACCACCATGAAAATGCTGACCGGCCTGCTGGAAGCGACCGAAGGCGACGCCACGCTGTTGGGCAAGCCGATAGACGCGGGCGGCTTGGATACGAAAATGCGCGTCGGCTATATGTCGCAGGCGTTTTCGCTGTATGAGGAACTGAGCGTGCGCCGCAATCTGGATTTGCACGCCAGACTTTACCAGATGGGCGCTAAAGGCGCGGCGGCAGTGGAAGAAGCCCTGCAACAGTTTGATTTGGCAGACGTTGCCGACACCGCGCCCGCATCGCTGCCGCTGGGCATCCGCCAACGCCTGCAACTGGCCGCCGCCTGCCTGCACCACCCCGAAGTATTGATTCTGGACGAACCGACTTCGGGGGTCGATCCCGCCGCCCGCGATATGTTCTGGCGGCATCTTCTGAAACTCTCCCGCGAAGACAAAATCACCATTTTTGTTTCCACCCACTTTATGAACGAAGCCGCCCGCTGCGACCGCATTTCCTTTATGCACAAAGGCCGCGTGCTGGCGGTGGGTACGCCCGCCGAACTGGCGGCAAGGCAGAATGCGCCGGATTTGGAAGAAGCGTTTGTGCAGTATCTGATCGAAGCGGAAGGCGGGGAAGGTGAGGAAAGGTCGTCCCGACAGGAGGCTGAGCACTCTGAAAGTGAACAGCGCGAGTTTCGCCAAAATACAGACGGCGTGCGTGAACAAAGTTCACACACCCTACCGGCGGAAACTCCGACCGTAGGGTGTGTGGCGCAAGCCACGCACGCGGAAGGGGAATCGGATGACAGGCATTCTGAACTTTCAGACGACCTTCAAGGAAAAAATACAGGGTCGTCTGAAACCCAAAGCGGCGTGCGTGAACAAGGTTTACACACCCTACCGGTGAACAATAAAGCGGAATTGTCCGAACCGACCGTAGGGTGTGTGGCGCAAGCCACGCACGCGGAAGTGGCATCGGATAACGGGCATTCTGCACTTTCAGACGACCTTCAAAGAAAAGATACAGGGTCGTCTGAAACCCAAAGCGGCGTGCGTGAACAAAGTTCATACACCCTACGAGACAACCCAAACACCCAAAATTTCAAATACCGCTTCTCCATGATTTGGACTTTCGCCCGCCGTGAAGCCAAAGAACTCCTGCGCGATAAAATCCGCCTGTTTTTTGCCGTGTTCGGCCCGTTGATTATCATGGCGTCGGTATCGTGGGGGATTTCGTTTGACGTGCGGAATCTGAAATTTGCCGTTTATGACCGCGACCAAACCGCCGCCAGCCGCGAGCTGGTTGAGTATTTCGACGGTTCGCGCTACTTCCTCCAACAGCCGCCGATACAGTCCGAAGCCGAAATCGACACCGTGCTCAAAAGCTCCGGCGCCATATTGGTCATCGATATTCCGAGCGGTTTCGGACGCGATTTGGCGCGCGGACTCAAACCCGAAGTCGGTTTTTATGTGGACGGCTCCATGCCGTTTAACGCCACCAACATCCGCGGCTACATCGGCAGCCTGATCACCGCCTACACCAAAGACCGCATCGCCGAAAGCGGGCTGCCCGTTTCGCTCAAAGCCCCCGCCGGCATCGAACCGCGCTTTATGTACAATCAGGATTTCGACAGCATCAACGCCATCGCCCCGGGCGTGATGATGCTGGTGTTGATGATGATACCCGCCATGATGTCGGCGGTCGGCGTGGTACGCGAACGCGAAATCGGCTCCATCGCCAATTTCTACGCATCGCCCGCCGCCGTGGCGCAATATTTAATCGGCAAACAGCTTCCCTATATCGCCGTCGGCATGGTCAATTTCGCCGCCATGATGCTGATGATTATTTACCTGTTCGGCGTGCCGCTCAAAGGCTCGTTTGCCGGACTCGCCGTCGGCACGCTCTTGATGGTGTCCGCCAGCACCGCGCTGGGGCTTTTGATTTCCTGCTTCGTGCGCTCCCAGCTTGCCGCCATCTTCGCCACCGCCATCATCACCATGATCCCCGCGCAAACCTATTCCGGCTTTCTCTACCCGCTGTCCACCATGGAAGGCGGCGCGCTGGTTATCGGCAAAACCTTCCCGTCGTCGTGGTACTACACCGTCAGCGTCGGCAGCTTCACCAAAGGGCTGCACACCGCCGACCTGCTGCATGAATACGCCGCCATCGCCGCCTTTGCCGCCACCAGCCTGATTTTGGCGTGTGTGTTGTTGAAGAAACAGGAGAAGTGAGAGGTCGTCTGAAAACTCGGCAGGCGGGTATTCATGCCCGACCCGAACCTTAACCTACTATAAAGAAAGAAACGCCATGAACCGAATAACCCTGTTTGACGGACTGGCCGAACGCTACGGCGCGGTGGCAGAATATCCGTGGGCGAAATTCCCCGACTTTGCCGTGTTCCGCCACACGGGCAACCGCAAATGGTTCTGCCTGTATATGCCCGTGCCGTCTGAAAAACTGGGCATGGGCGAGGGCGGTCTGACGGAAATCGTCAACGTCAAATGCCGCCCCGAACACATCGGCGCATGGCGCGCGACGGCAGGCATCTTGCCCGCCTACCACATGAACAAAGAACATTGGTTGAGCATCGTATTGGCGCAAACGCCCGCAGAAAACGTGTGGCGGCTGATAGATGACAGCTTCGTGCTGACGCGCTAGGATTGATTAACTCCACACATCAAACGAAAGGAAAAAACATGAAAACCATAGGCATCATCGGCGGCATGAGCCCCGAAAGCACCGTGCTCTACTACCAAATCATCAACCGCGAGACCAACCGCCGTTTGGGCGGCAACCGCAGCGCCAAAATCCTGCTCGACAGCGTGGATTTTGAAGAAATCGTCCGTTTGCAGAAAAGCGGCGATTGGGCGGCGGCGGGAAACGTGTTGGCGCAAAGCGCGCGGAAGCTCGAAGCGGGCGGTGCGGATTTTTTGCTGCTCGCCACCAACACCATGCACAAAGTCGCCCCCGCCATCGAACAGGCGGCCGGCATCCCCTTGCTGCACGTCGTCGATGCCACCGCCGCCGCCATCAAACGGCAGGGCTTGTCCGCCGTCGGCCTGCTCGGCACGCGCTTTACCATGAGCGACGGTTTTTATACGGAACGCATGGGTTCGCAGGGCGTACAAACCATAACTCCGACCGCCGCCGAACAAGACGAAATCCACCGCATTATTTTTGACGAACTGTGCCTGAACCGCATCCGCCCCGAATCCGCCCGCTACTTTTACGACGTGATAGGTCGTCTGAAAAAGGAAGGCGCGCAGGGCGTAATACTTGGCTGCACTGAAATCTGCCTGCTCGTAAACGAAACCGACAGCCCGCTGCCCGTGTTCGACAGCACCGCCATCCATGCGCTTGCGGCAGTGGATGCGGCGCTGGCGGAGTAAGTGGGACTCCTGATTAAACTGCTACGGAGTGGGTTTTCCATTTCGTATCAGTTTATCCGTAGTCCCACCCATGATGCGGCAAACGCCAAATTTCACGATATGGATGTTATCCGCTTATGAGGAGTAAACTTTGTGAATAATTTTGACGGTTTTTCCGTTGCGGTTAAATTCCGTATCGGTATGAGCGCCTGAAGCGCAATCCAAACTTTGGTATTCCATATTGATATGGTTGGGATTTTTACGGCGCAGTTTGAAGGACCATTCAAAGGTTTCGGGTTGTGCGTTCTCCGTGTTGCCGCAGTCCATTTTTTCTTTACCGTTCAGAGTCAGGTTTTTGCGAGGCAGGGTGGAAGGAACGGTTTTAGGGTAGGGCGCTTCGCCGTTGTAACCTTGCTTCATAAAGGCGGAGTAGGCTTGTTGCAGCGAACCGGTATAACGGCATTCGTAGCGGGTTACGATGGCATCGAGTTCGGGGTTGCCCGTGGATTTCGGGCTTTCATGGCAGGACAGATTGCCGGCAAAAGCGGCAGGGGAAGCCAGAAGCAGGCAGAGCAGAAAAGGTTTGACGGACATCATAGTTCCTTAGATTGGGTTGATGAAATAGGTCGTCTGAAATCAAAGCTGATCCCAAATGACCTTATTTGAAAAACATAATTATACATTGTCGGTCTGACTAAACGAGTTGGATTGACCAAGCGGCGTGATAGCCGATTCCATACGCGTTGTCTTTATCCGATGCGTTTCGACGGATTTTTTAGGAAAAAACAGACTCTATTGTGTGTGCACGGCGAACCTGCTGCCGGACTTTTAATGGGAAAACCGAGGCTGTAAAGCTGAAAAACAGCCGGACAATTTTTCAGACGACCTTTGAGAAGGCAAGCTACCAACAGGAATCCCCATGCGTACCCTGAAAAACATTCTGACCCTGATGCTCAAAGAGTTCCGCAGCGTGCTGACTGATCCGGTGCTGATGGTGCTGATTGGGTATATCTTTACCGCCACGATTTATCAGATGGCGCAGGTGGGCGCGGATTTGAAAAACGCCACTGTCGGCATCATCGACCAAGACCGTTCGGTTTTGTCCATGCGTATCCGCGATGCCGTGCAGCATCCGTTTTTCAAACCGGTAGAGGACGTGCGGCGCGAGGATTCGGACGAATTGATGGATAAGGGCGAGTTCACCTTTATTTTGGAAGTGCCGCCCAATTTTCAGCGCGACATGGCGGCGGGGCGCAATCCTGATTTGCAGCTTTTGGTTGATGCGACGTCAATGACGCAGGCGGGGGTGGGCGCGTCTTATCTTTCGCAAATTATCAACCGCGAAATTTACGAATTCACCGGCGTGACGCGGCCGGAGTTAATCAACCCCATCATCAATACTTATTACAATCCCAACGGCGAAAGCGCGTGGTTCATGCCGACTTCGCAAATCGGCTCGATGTCGTGTATGTTGCTGATTTTATTGACGGGGGCGGCGGTTATCCGCGAACGCGAGCGCGGCACAATCGAGCATTTGCTGGTGATGCCGGTCAATGCGTTCGAGCTGATGATGGGCAAAGTGCTGGCAAATGCCGCCGTGATTTGGGTGGCGGCCTTGTCGTCGCTGTGGTTTATCGTACATTTGGGCATAGGCGTACCGCTCATCGGCTCGGTGCCGCTTTATGCGGTGGGGCTGGCGTTGTTCCTGTTTTCGGTGGCGTCGCTGGGCATCATGATTGCCACGTTCGCATCGACGATGGGGCAGTTCGGTATGCTGATGCTGCCGGTGTATATCGTGATGAACCTGTTTGCCGGCGGCGCATCCCCGCGCAGCAACATGCCGCACGCGGCACAACTGATCAGCGAATATTGGCCGCTGACGCAGTTCGTCAAATTTTCGCAAGACATCCTGTTCCGCGGCGCGGGGATTGAAATCGTGTGGGGGCATATGCTGATCATGGGCTGTATCGGCGTAGGATTCTTATGGCTGGCATTGTTGCGGTTTCAAGGGATGTTGGAACGGCAGGGTTGATGAGGTCTTCCCGCCAAGAGGCTGCGCACTCTGAAAATGAGCGAAGCGAGTTTCGCTAAAACAAGCAGAGGGAACTTCCGTGAGAAATTACCCAAACAAACAAGCATTATTGGATGCCGTTCAGACGGCCTTGGATAAGTATCTCGCCGAGTTCGCCGATATACCCGAAAGCGCGCGGAATATCCGTGCGGCGGACGGCGGTAAAACCCCTTCGGAACATTTGTCCTACCAACTGGGCTGGGTCAGTTCCCTGCTGGATTGGGAACGGCGCGAACAGGCGGGCGAAGAGGTGCATACGCCTGCCGAAGGCTTCAAATGGAACAACTTGGGCGGTTTATACCAACGTTTCTATCAAGTTTACAGCGTTTACACTTTGGCGGAACAACAAGCGATGCTGCGCGGGAAAACCGCCGAATTGTGTGAGTGGATAAAGAGTTTGAGCGAAGATGAGCTGTTTCTTGCAGGGCAGAGAAAATGGGCGGAAACTGCCGCGCAATGGCCGTTGTGGAAGTGGATACATATCAACACAGTCGCCCCGTTCACCAATTTTCGTACTAAGATTCGGAAGTGGAAAAGGGAGGTGAGGAATAGGGCGGATGAGTGATTTTTTAGAGAAATTACCTCTATTTGTTTTATCGAAACTCGTTTTGCTCGTTTTGCTCGTTTTGCTCGTTTTCAGAGTGCGCAGCCTCTTGGCGGGACGACCTTTTGCCGTTCTTGAACAAGTTAGGAGTTTCGGATAGAGCTTCTGCAAAACCAAGGATTGTAAAAAGCAAACCTGACGGTTCGCTACCCTCTCCCTAGCCCTCTCCCACGGGGAGAGGGGATTAAGGATACCGAAACCCAACCATGTTTGGGATTTCTAGCCAATTTGTCCCTTCTCCTCGCGGGGGAGGGGATTGAGGATGCCGAAACCCAACCGTGTTTGGGATTTCCAGCCAATTTGTATCTTCTCCCCGCAGGAGAGGGATTGAGGATACCGAAACTCAGCCATTTTTGGATTTTCAGCCAATTTTGTCCCCTCTCCCTGTGGGAGAGGGTTAGGGAGAGGGCGGTAAGCCGCAGGCT
>CAKARM010000019.1:0-14282 GCA_916720585.1 uncultured Neisseria sp. | reverse complement strand
CTCTTTGAGCTAAGGCGAGGCAACGCCGTACTGGTTTAAAGTTAATCCACTATAGGTCGTCTGAAACGCTGAAAAAGCAGTTTCAGACGACCTTCGGATTATCTGTTTTGCGGATTGAAATCAACATATCGGCAGTCATTCCGCCACAGGTATTATTGAGTGCGTCATTGCATTCAAACCCACTCAATCAAGATTAAAAAACCAACCGATACACCAAACAAAAAATGAAACCGTCCCTTCCCATCCGCTCACTTCTTTTAAGCTGTGTGTTCGCCGCAGCAAGCGCAAACAGCCTTGCCGCCGCAACCGTCATTACTTCTCCGGACAAACAGTTCAGCGTCAGAAAAGTCTGCAACCATAAAACTCAAGAATGCTCTTTCTTTGCAAGCAAAAAAGCCATTGCAAAAAATCTTCCCGAAGACAGGACGAGCTATGAATGGCTTGGCAATACCTTTGCATTAAGGATCAGCTTCGGATCGTATGATTCCTACACCACCTTCGCCGATCGTACCCACAAGCCTCATACGCTTTCTTCCGTCATCGCCACCGACAGCAAAACGCAATGCGCCGTGACCGCAGGTTATAAAGGCGTGTCTTTCTACTCGCTGTTCCATGAAAAACCGGTCAAATTCATTTCCGCAAAAGACAAAAAATTCGGCTTCATCCAAGATGTCGCCACGTTGGAATCCGTCGTCGAGGCAGAATTCAAAGGCAAGAAAGTCCGCATGACCTATATGAACAAAGCCGAACGCGATGTCTCGGTCGTTTTGGACAATCCGTGTGTGAAATGATGTGCCAAGTTTGATGGACAAGGTCGTCTGAAAAGATGCCGTTCATTCAAAAGCAAAACAGCCCGAAACCTGACTGAAAAAAGGTTTCGGGCTGTTTGCGCCTGTTTGGCAAGCCGAAGCGGGTAGGGCACAAGGCGTGCCGGTTGGGCGGATTGTTTCTTTTAGCGTTTGGGCGAGAGCTGGTCCACCAAGCCGCCGTCGGCAAAATATTTCTTCATGATTTCCGGCCATGTGCCGAATTTTTCATTCGGATTGAACGTTTCGATATCCGGAAAATCAGCTTTGTGTGCGGCGAGGACTTCGCTGTCGCGCGGACGCAGATACAATTTGGCGGCAAGCTCTTGGGCGGGTTTGCTCCAAAGGTAGGACAGATATTCCTGCGCCGCCTGCTGCGTACCTTTTTTATCCGCCACGCTGTCCACGACGGCAACCGGCGTTTCCGACAAAATCGTGTAGCTCGGATAAACAATCTCAAATTGATCTTGAGTCAGTTTTTTGCTGACATGATTCGCCTCGTTTTCAAAAGTAATCAAAACATCGCCGATATTGCGCTGGCTGAACGTCGTCGTTGCCGCCCTGCCGCCGCTTTCAAATACCGGCGTGTTTTTCAGTAAGGCAGCGACAAATTCTTTGGTTTTGCCTTCATCTCCGCCAAACGCCTTCAAACCGTAGCCGTATGCACCCAAAAAGGCGTAGCGGCCGTTGCCCGTGGTTTTCGGGTTGGCGAGTATGATTTTTACCCCGTCTTTGGTCAAATCGTTCCAATCCTTGATTTGCTTCGGATTGCCTTTGCGGACGAGGAAAACTGTCGTGCTGGTGTAAGGCACGGCTTGGTCGGGCAGGCGTTTAGCCCAGTCGGATTTGACCAAGCCTTTTTGTTCGAGCAGCTCGATGTCGGAAGTCTGATTCATGGTCACCACGTCCGCCGCCAAACCGTTCGCCACTGATAAAGCCTGCTTGCTGGAGCCGCCGTGAGACTGCTGGATTTCAATAGACTCGCCATGATGCTTTGTCTGATATTCTTTAATAAATAACGGGTTATATTCTTTGTAAAAATCCCGTGCCACATCATAAGACACATTTAAAAGCGTAATGCCCTTGCCGTTTGCCGCCGGCGCAGCCGCCTTGTCGGCAGCCTGTTCGGATTTGGGCGAGCAGGCGGAAAGAGCAATGACGGCAGCCAGTGACAGTATGCGGATATTCATTCGACACTCCTGAAAAATTCGGAAAACAATTCGCCCGATTCATTGCCGATAAGGACGTAACGCACCAAGCATGAACAGGCAGTGATTACAAAGCACTTTATCTCGAAAGAATAAAAAGCGGAAATAATGTTTGCTTCGGCGGATATCAATTTTGGTTATAAGGTCGTCTGAAAAGCAGGCTTCATTTTCAGACGACCGCCGCCGAGACGGAACCTTGTTTTGATTATAGTGGATTAACTTTAAACCAGTACGGCGTTGCCTCGCCTTGTCCTGATTTAGTTAATCCACTATATCCGGCGAAAACGTAAAAAAAGGTCGTCTGAAAACGGCTGATTCGGTTCTATATGAACTGGAATCCGTTTTCAGACGACCTTTTCGCAAGCAATCACAAAGCCGCGTCGTATCCGCCGTCTTCCACAGCGTCAATCAACGCTGCCGCATTGGTTTTCGCCGGATCGAATTCAATAACGGCATTTTTGTTTTCCAAACTGACTTCGGCTTTGGCTACGCCGTCGATGCCGGTCAAAATGCGGGTAACACTTTTGACGCAACCGCCGCAAGTCATCCCGTCGATATGAAGCGTGAGGGTTTCCATAGGGTTTCCTTTCTGTGGGCAAATATCGTGAAATCCGACAAACCGCCGCAACACTTCAACGCAAACGATACGCCCAAATGTCGAAACGCAAATGCTTGTAGGATTTCATCCTAGATTGTAGAAAATATCCAAGACCGTACTGTAAACCCTCAAGAGGCAAAGTCAAGCGGGTCGTCTGAAAAAAGCCGTACGCTGCCGCCGTGTTGTAGCGTCAGGCAATCAAGATGCTGCCAAACGGTTGAAACGTTTAGGTAAATAAGTGTGGTTTGGGTGATCTGCGGGTGTAATTTAACGAAACACCGAAACTTCAAAACGAAGGTCGTCTGAAAACAAGCGTGCAGCATTTTCAGACGACCTTTTTTATGGGAAACGGTGTGTTTTTGGGGTTTCGTTCGAGGATGGTTTCAGGGTTTGTCGAATTTTATAGTGGATTAAAATAAAAATGAGACAAGGCGGCAACGCCCGCCGTGTACGGGTAGTACATAAGGGCGTTGGCAACGCCGTATCATTGCAATTTTAATCCACTATATTGAAACTCAAAGGCTTCGTTTGAATAGGTTTGTCGGCTGTATCGGGTGTCCGTCTGGATGTTTCGGACCGGATTGTGTTTGGGAACGGGTATGCAGGTTTGTACGGATGGGTGTTTGATGCGTTCGGGTCAGATTTTGGCTTCCAGCATCGGTTTTAAGGCTTCCCAAGCCTGCGGCAGTTCTGTGAAGCCGTCGGATGCCATCAGGTGTCCGCCTTGGGCGATGTGGGTGACGGGGCTTTTGAGTTTGTCCGCCATGTCCAGGGTCAGTTCGGGTGGGACGTGGGTGTCGTCGTCGGAGACGATGCAGTGTTTGGGCATTTGGATTTTGCGCAGGATGTCGAATTCGGGCGCGGCGCCTTTGATGTAGGCGTCAAGGGCGGGCAGCGGGGGCAGGGGGTTGGCGAATCCCGCCGCCAGGACCAAGCCGCCGATTTTTTCGGGTTGCTGGCGGCTGAGGAAGTGCAGAAGGGTGATGCAGCCTAGGCTGTGTCCGACTAAGAAGGTGTTTTCGTCGGGCTTGCCGATGACTTGGTCGAGGGCGAACTGCCACGAGGAAACCGTCGGCCGTTCGGGATTGGGCATCGCCAGCGAGTCGGCTTGGAAGCCTGCGGCGCGGACTTGCGCCGAGAGCCAGTCAAACCAGTTGCCGTGCGGATTGCCTTCAAAACCGTGTACGATAAAGACGCGTCGGGGCATGTCGATTACTCCTTTTCAGACGACCTGTCGGGTGTGTCGGTTTACTTATTATAACACTCATTGTTTGTTTCAGTTTTATCGTTATCCTGCGTGCGGCGGTTAAACGGGAATCGGGACGGGTGGTAAAACCGAAGGCAAAAAGGGGGATGGCGCGGATTTGGTGTCGGAATGAAACGCTCGCTTTGGGCTTGGGTGCGGGGCGTTGTTTGGTTAAAGTTCATGTGTGATGCAAATAGTTTTTTTAGATTTGTATCAATAAAAGGTCGTCTGAAATCGGTTTCAGACGACCTTGGGCAGGGAAACATTCAGATGTAAATATTGTGAATGCCGCGGGTTTGGTCGGATTGCTCCGCTTAAAAATAACCCGCCTTTTTGCGCTCTTCCATCGCCGCTTCGGACACGCGGTCGTCCATGCGCGTGGCGCTGCGTTCGGAAATGGTGGCCGCTGCGGTTTCGGCGATGATGTCTTCGGGCGTGGCGGCGGTGCTGGCGACGGGGCAGGTGCAGGAAATGTCGCCGACGGTGCGGAAGCGCACGTCGCGGATTTGGGAAATTTCGCCTTCGCGTTTCGGCGTCAGCGGGGTAACGGGGACGAGCAGCCCGCCGCGTTCGACGACTTCGCGTTTGTGGCTGTAATAAATCGGCGGCAGCGCGAGGTTTTCGCGGGCGATGTATTGCCAGATGTCGAGTTCCGTCCAGTTTGAAATGGGGAACACGCGCATGTTTTCGCCGCTGAATAGCCGTGTATTGTAGAGCGACCACAGTTCGGGACGCTGGCTTTTCGGGTCCCATTGTCCAAACTCGTCGCGGAACGAGAAAATCCGCTCTTTCGCCCGCGCTTTTTCCTCATCGCGCCGCGCGCCGCCCATCAGCGCGTCAAAGCCTTGTTCTTCAATGGTTTCCACCAGCGTCACCGCCTGCGCGGCGTTGCGCGAATCGGTTTCGCGGCGCAGGACGACTGTACCTTTTTTGATGGAATCTTCAACGCTGCCGACCACCAGTTGCACGCCCGTGCGCGCCACAGTTTCATCGCGGAACTGAATCACTTCGGGGTAATTGTGCCCCGTATCGACGTGCAGCAGCTTGAACGGCAACTTGAGCGGGCGGCCTTCGAGTTTGAACGCTTTGACCGCCAGCGCCAGCAAAACGACGGAATCCTTGCCGCCGGAAAACAGCAGCGCGGGATTTTTCGCCTCAGCGACGACTTCGCGGATGATGTAGATGGATTCGGCTTCGAGCCAGTCTAGGTGGTGGTTTTGAATAGACATATTGTTCTCTTTAGCAAAACTCGGATAGGCGGTACTCTAAAGAGGTCGTCTGAAAAACGGAAAGAATGGTTTGTTTGAAGCAAAGATGATTTCGTTATATTGGCGAGGTCGTCTGAAAAGGGATTGGCGTTTTCAGACGACCTTTTTTCGGCAGGGCAACGGAAACGGCGCATATAACCAAATTCGATAAGATAAGCAAAAACCATTCTTTCCGCCGAAGCCTGCGGGATTTTAAGATGGGCGGCACGATAGCTTAATAAGAGAACACGCCATGAACCATTATCCCCTGTTTGCCGATTTGAACGGCCGCCCCGTCCTGCTGGCGGGTGCGGGCAAAGTGGCGGAACGCAAAGCCGAAAGCCTGTTGCAGGCAGGGGCTGCGGTCAGGGTTGTCGCCCGCGAACTCAATCCCGTTTTCCAAAAGTGGGTGGACGAAGGCAAAATCGAATGGCTGGGCAGCGAATTTCACGAGGACGATTTGGACGGCGTGTTTTTCGCCGTCGCCGCCACCGACGATTACGCCTTCAACCGCCGCATTTTCCAAGCGGCGGAGCAGCGGGCGAAACTCTGCAACACTGTCGATACTGCGGATTTGTGTTCCTTCACCGTCCCCGCCGTCATTGATCGCAGCCCGCTCAAAATCGCTGTCTCCAGCGGCGCGACCGCCCCCGTTTTGGCGCGCAAGTGGCGGCAAATCATCGAAACGCTCATCCCGCTGCACACCGGTCAAATGGCGGCACTCGCCGGCAAATGGCGCAACGCGGTCAAAGCCAAAATCAAAGGCACGGCAAACCGCCGCCGTTTTTGGGAAAACCTGTTCGACAGCCGCTTTAACGCGCTCGCCGCACAAGGCAACCTCGATGCCGCCGAAGCAGAGCTTGCCGCGCAGCTTGACGGCTTCGGCGCGGCAAAAGGCGAAGTCGTCCTGGTCGGCGCAGGCCCCGGCGACGCAGGACTGCTTACCTTGCACGCTTTGCAGGCGATACAGGCGGCGGATGTCGTGTTCCACGATGCCTTGGTTTCAGACGACGTCTTAAGCATGGTGCGCAAAGACGCGGACAAAATCAGCGTCGGCAAACGCGCAGGCTCGCACCACGTCCAACAAGAAGAAACCAACCGCCTCCTGGTCGAATACGCCCGCCAAGGTTTGCGCGTCGTCCGGCTCAAAGGCGGCGACCCCTTCGTTTTCGGGCGCGGCGGCGAAGAAGCCCAAGTCTTGCGGCAGGCAAACATCCCCTACCGCATCATCCCCGGCATCACCGCCGCACTGGGCGCGACCGCCTACGCAGGCATCCCCCTGACACACCGCGACTGCGCCCAAAGCGCGCTCTTCGTTACCGGGCACAGCAAACACGACGGCCACCAACCCGACTGGCGCACGCTCGCCCTGAGCAACCAAACCCTGGTCGTCTATATGGGCACGCTCAAAGCCGCCGAAACCGCCGAAAAACTGATGGCACACGGACGCAGCGGCGACACACCCGTCGCCATCGTCTCCAACGGCACGCTTCCGCACCAAAGCGTCCTGACAGGTCGTCTGAAAAACCTGTCCGAGCTGGCAGAAAACGCCCCGCGCCCCGCGCTGATCGTTATCGGCGAAGTCGTTTCCCTGCGCGACGAATTGAAATGGTTTCAAGAAAACCCCGCGCAAAACCGCCTCCGCACGCTGCACGAACAAGCCGCCTGAAGCGTTGGTTCAAACTGTTTAAACAAACAAAAGGTCGTCTGAAAACCTCAATCCGGTTTTCAGACGACCTTTCTTGATTATGCTTTCACGGTCGGATGGTGTAAGATGTTGACGCAGCACGCAATCGCATCAACAAACGCCTTCAACGGAGCGTGCGGCATGCCAAACAGAGATAGGGCAGAGAGCGGCCGAGCCATCAAACGGATGGATGCCGCTTTCCGTTTTTTCAAAAAAAGAAAGGATTTTCCTTGTCCAAACGCAACATTTTCCCCGTCGACAAATCTTTGGAGCAACCCGAACGTGTGATGCTGGTCGGGGTGATGTTGAGCGCGGATTATTCGGGCGCGAACGAAGTGCGCGAGCGGACTTTTCAGACGACCTTGGATGAGGCGGCGGAATTGGTCGCGGCGGCAGGCGGCGAGCTGGTGTTGCGGGAAACCGCCAAGCGCGACAAGGCGCATACGGCTTATTTCGTCGGCACGGGCAAGGCAGAAGAGCTTGCAGCGGCAGTGAAGTTGCACGACATCGGTTTGGCGGTGTTCAACCATGAATTGACGCCGACGCAGGAGCGCAATTTGGAGAAAATCCTGCAATGCCGCGTCCTCGACCGCGTGGGTCTGATTTTGGCGATTTTTGCCAAGCGCGCCCAATCGCAGGAGGGTAAATTGCAGGTGGAGCTGGCGCAGTTGAACCATTTGAGCGGGCGGCTGGTGCGCGGCTACGGGCATTTGCAGAGCCAGAAGGGCGGTATCGGCCTGAAAGGGCCGGGCGAGACGCAGTTGGAAACCGACCGCCGCTTAATCGGGCAGAAAATCACGGCGTTGAAAAAACAGTTGGCGCAAGTGAAAAAACAACGTGCCACGCGCCGCAAATCGCGGATGGAAGGTCGTCTGAAAACCTTTGCCATCGTCGGCTATACCAACGCGGGCAAGTCCAGCCTGTTCAACCGTCTGACCAAGGCGGACGTGTTGGCGAAAGACCAGCTTTTTGCCACGCTGGATACGACGGCGCGGCGTTTGTTCCTGTCGCATGAAGCGGGCGTGATTCTGACAGATACGGTCGGTTTCGTCCGCGATTTGCCGCACAAGCTGGTGTCGGCGTTTTCGGCGACGCTGGAAGAAACGGCTTTGGCGGATGTGTTGCTGCACGTCGTCGATGCGTCCAATCCCGATTTCGAGCGGCAGATGGACGATGTGAATGCGGTTTTGGAAGAAATCGGCGCGCATGAAGTGCCGCAGCTTGTCGTGTACAACAAAATCGACCTGCTGCCGGAAGGCGTGCGCGAGGCGGGCGTGTTGCGGGACAATTCGGGACGCGCCGTCGGCGTGAATATTTCGGTTACGAAAAGTCTGGGCTTGGATGCTTTGCGTGAGGCGATGATTGAACGGGCGTTGGAAAACGGTGGCAAGAGGTCGTCTGAAAACTGCAAAGTCGAATAAAAACAAGGTGTTTTGACTGCCGTTGTTTCTTAATGGGAAGGACGGCGGGGCGGATTTCGATTTCCATCCATTGTTTGCATTGTTTGCCGCCGCGTGTTTCAAGAGGTCGTCTGAAAAAAATAAAGGCCGTTTGGAAAACAAAGATAAATCAGGGAGGGTTTATCTTTATTCCAAACGGCCGTTTAAAAGGTTTCCCGCTTAGAGGGGGAGGAGGCGGCGTTTTTTCAAAACGTTTTCGTAAATCATCCATGCCGCCAAGCTCAGGTAGGCGACGCTGGACAGGATGCCGATAACGGCAAAAATAGGTAGCAGGCGGTCAATCATGATGTTTTCCCGAGTAAGAAGTTAATGAAAATTTTTGTGAAAAAGCGTAATGTTTTGTATTTTTTATTGTACTGTTTGTACGGAATATGCGTGTAGTATGCAGCTTCAAATCGAGTCGGTCAACAAAAATGTAGTGCGTTTTTTTAAAAAAGTTCCTTTTTTACATTAAAATAATCGGTAAATTCGACCGATATGCGGTATGGTATGGCAACCGTTCGTCTATTGATAAAAGGATATCTCATTGAAAAATATAAATAAATAATATAAAAATATGCAAATTGTTTTAAAATAAACGTTTTGTAAAATATTTTTAAAAATCTGCTAAAAAGCGACACTTTAATAAAGTTTACATTTTTAAACATTTCAAATCCAAGTTTCAAGCGGCAAACCATCTGCCGGCACACCATCAGGCACATATTATGAATCAAACGGAAAGAACCTGTTTCCATTGCGGTCTGGAAGTCCCCGAACACCTCCAATTGACCGTCCGCTACGAAAATGAAGACCATGAAACCTGCTGCGCGGGTTGTCAGGCGGTGGCACAGAGCATTATTGATGCAGGTTTGGGCAATTATTACAAACAGCGTACCGCCGATGCGGAAAAATCCGAATTGCCGCCGCCGGAAGTGTTGTCGCAACTGAAATTGTATGATTTGCCCGAAGTGCAGGCGGATTTTGTCGAGGTCGGGGAAGGGGATGAACGCGAGGCGGTGTTGATGCTGGGCGGCATTACCTGCGCGGCGTGCGTATGGCTGATTGAGCAGCAGCTTTTGCGGACGGCGGGCGTGGTGCGCGTGGATTTGAATTACAGTACGCACCGCTGCCGCGTGGTGTGGGACGAGGGCAAAATCGCGCTGTCGGACATTCTTTTGAAAATTCGCAAAACGGGTTATACCGCCGCGCCTTACGATGCGCAAAAAGTCGAGGCGCAGGCGCAGAAAGAGCGCAAACAGTTTATCGTCAGGCTGGCGGTGGCGGGTTTGGGCATGATGCAGACGATGATGTTTGCCGTGCCGACTTATCTTTACGGTGGCGACATCGAGCCGCTGTTTTTAGAAATTCTGCACTGGGGCGGTTTTTTGATGGTGCTGCCCGTTGTGTTTTACAGCGCGTTGCCGTTTTACCGCGGCGCATGGCGCGATTGGAAAAACCGCCGCGTCGGCATGGATACGCCGATTGCGATTGCGGTCGTGATGACTTTGGTCGCGGGCATTTACAGCCTTGCCGTCAATGCGGGGCAGGGGATGTATTTCGAATCCATCGCCATGCTGCTGTTTTTCCTGTTGGGCGGGCGGTTTATGGAACAAATCGCAAGGCGCAGGGCAGGGGATGCGGCGGAGCGGCTGGTGAAACTCGTCCCCGCATTCTGCCACCGCCTTCCGTCTTATCCCGACAGCGAGGAAATCGAAGAAGCGGCGGTTGTACAGCTTCAGGTGGGCGACGTGATCGTCGTCAAACCCGGCGAAGTCATTCCTGTGGACGGCACGGTGTTGTCCGGCGAGAGCGAAGTGGACGAAGCCATGCTGACGGGCGAGAGCCTGCCTGTCGTCAAAAGGTCGTCTGAAAACGTTACCGCAGGCACGCTCAATACAGGCAGCCCGCTTGTTGTCCGAACCGACCGCACCGGCAACAACACGCGCCTGTCGCACATCGTCAAACTGCTCGACCGCGCGCTCGCCCAAAAACCGCGCGCCGCCGAGCTTGCCGAGAAATACGCCTCCAGTTTCGTGTTTGGCGAGCTGCTGCTTGCCGTGCCTGTTTTCATCGGCTGGGCATGGTATGCAGACGCGCAAACCGCCTTGTGGATTACCGTCGCGCTGCTGGTTATTACTTGCCCATGCGCACTTTCGCTTGCCACGCCGACCGCGCTTGCCGCCTCCACAGGCGCGCTTGCCGACGACGGCGTGTTAATCAGTGGCAAACAAAGCCTTGAAACGCTCGCCCAAATCGACGATGTCGTGTTCGACAAAACCGGCACGCTGACCAAAGGACAACTGTCCGTCAGCCGAATCATCCCCTTAGGTCGTCTGAAAACAGCAGAAGCGCTCGCCGCCGCACAAGCCCTAGAATATCAATCCGAACACCCCATTGCCCGCGCCATCTTGAACCACACGCTTTCAGACGACCCCGCCCCTGCGCCCGAATACATAGTTTCCCAACGCGTCAACCGCATCGGACAAGGCGTCAGTGCGCAAATGACTTATAAAGACGAAACCCAAGTTTGGGCATTGGGACGCGCCGATTTCGTCGCCGGAATAGCCGGCGTGTTGCCTGACCAAGCTGCCAACATCGAACACGCAGGCAGCATGGTGTTCCTCGGCAACCAAAGCGGCTTCCAAGCCGTCTTCCTGCTCGAAGACCAAATCAAAGACAGCGCCGCCGTCATGCTCGACACCCTCAAACAACAAGGCATCCGCACCCACCTACTCAGCGGCGACCGCACAAATGCCGTCGCACAAGTCGCGCAGGCGCTCGGTTTAGACACCTACCGCGCCGAAGCCACGCCCGAAGACAAACTCGCCTATGTTGAAGACTTGCAGAAACAGGGCAGAAAAGTCTTGATGGTCGGCGACGGCATCAACGACGCCCCCGTCCTCGCCCAAGCCGACGTATCCGCCGCCGTCGCAGCAGGCGCAGATGTCGCACGCGACGGCGCCGATCTGGTCTTGCTCAACGACGATTTGAACATCCTGCCCGCCACCATCGCCCAAGCCCGCCGCACACGCGAAATCATCCGCCAAAACCTCGCCTGGGCAAGCGCATACAACATCATCGCCGTCCCGCTCGCCGTCTTGGGCTACGTCAAACCCTGGATCGCCGCATTAGGCATGAGCCTCAGCTCGCTGTTTGTCGTGGGCAATGCGTTGAGGCTGTTGAAGAAGAGGAAATAGGTGGTTTCGGAAGGGAGGGGTCGTCTGAAAAACCGGATTTTGGGTTTTCAGACGACGTTTTTATTTGGGTTTTTAAAAGATGGGTTGTGTGATAGTTTTTTCGTGGGCAAAGCCCACACTACGATGGGTGGGAGCGACGTTGATTGAATTCAGGCTAAAAGGTCGTCTGAAACCTTTGATTTGATGGTAGATTAGGTTGGAACTTGGGCATTGCGAAATGTTTAACAATTTTTGTTGAGTTTTAACTCAATCTACGCTTGAAGAATACTTTTGTTCAAGATAAGCCATAATATTTGGAAATGGCTTTCGTCAATAAACCTGTAATAGTTGCTATTGGGATGTCAATAATGCGATTCGATACTTTTTTAACAATATCATCAATCCAGTTACGTACGTGGTTCCCAAAATTTTTAGTATTAATTGGAGGTGAATCTTCATTAAGAGCTATTTTTAATTTGGATAGTTCTGAATAAGGGATACCATTTTTGAATAAATACTCAGCCAATGAATCGAAATTACCTTTTTCAATATGAATGCCATCATGAATATTTTGTTGGATATTGCCACCAGAAATATTACCAATAAGTCCTTGCATATTTTGAATATTAAATTGGTTAGTCATTGCTAATTCCTTTTTAGTTTTTGAGAATTGGATACCTTCTCCTAAGATACCTTCTTCTTCCAGTCTTAATGCCCAATCTAAAACCATATTTCGAATTTTAGATTGAATATTCATAAAATTGACTCTATGAGCAATAATCATAGGCTCTAATGACATATCTGTTTCTGACATTTTCATTAGACAAATTTTCGCTTCATTTGATATTGGTTTCTTCAAAACATCATTTGTGTTGCTTAGAAGTAAATTTCTTATCTCGCTAATCGATAATTTAAATTTGATCAATGTAATCTTTTTTCTCATTTCATCAGAGATATAAATATCAATTAGTTGATTAGTATATAGATTTAATGCCTTTAGTTCTCCATAAAATTTTCTATAATCAGGTATATCATCTGTTTGATAGCCGAATAATTCATTTTGACACCAATCTATTAGCTTAGAAATTTTTAATTTGCGTGCAACCATATAGGTTTTATTTAACAATTCTTCAACATCGCTATTGGGGTTGGCTGCTAGTTCCTGTAGTTCCAAAATAATAGAAGTCATGATTTCTCCAAGTTAAAAGTTTTACTCTGTGCCAGTAATTAAATTCTCTTTTTTTGCTCAAAACCTAACAAAACCAAAGACATCGTAAACGTTGTTTTTGACAACTTAATCTACAAAGGTCGTCTGAAAACCTAAATCTGTTTTCAGACGACCTTTGTTTTTCACCAACTTTATTGTCCGCGTAAGAACAGTGCATCCAGTTCTTTCAGCGTCAGTTTTACCCAGGTCGGGCGGCCGTGGTTGCATTGGTTGCTGCGCGGGGTGTTTTCCATGTCGCGCAGGAGGGCGTTCATTTCGGGCAGGGTGAGCTGGCGGCCGGCGCGGACGGAGCCGTGGCAGGACATGGTGGCGAGGATGTGGTTTTCGTGTTCTTCGATGGTTTGGCTGCTGCCGACTTGGGCGAGTTCGCCCAAGACGTCTTTGGCGAGCGAGACGACGTCGGCTTTGCCGAGCATGGCGGGGACGGCGCGGACGGCGAGGGTGTTGCCGCCCATGTCGGACAGTTCCAGCCCGAAGCCTGCCAGTGCGTCGGCGTGGTCGGCTAGGGCGGCGCATTCTTCGTGGGACGCGGCGAAGGTAACGGGGATGAGCAGGCGTTGGCTTTGCAGGTTGCCGCTTTCCTGCCGCTGGCGTTTCATTTTTTCGTAGTTGACGCGCTCGGCGGCGGCGTGCATGTCGATGAGCAGCAGGCTGTCTTCGGCTTGGGCGAGGATGTAGATGCCTAATAGTTGGGCGATGGCGAAGCCGAGCGGCGGCAGTTCGGGTTTGGGGTCGTCTGAAAAGCTGCGTGCGGGCGTTTCAGACGACGTGGCGGATGTGTTGCCGAAGCGGGCTTGTTCGAATTGTGCCAGCTCGATATCGGCTTCATCGGCTGCGGTGTTTTTGAAGAGTTCGGCGTAGGTGTTGAGGGCGGCGCGGCTTTCGCGCAGGGACAGGCTGCGTTGCTGCGGCGCGCGTGCTGCCTGATAGGGCATGGGTGCGGTTTTGCCGGAACTGAAGGCGTTGCGCGGTTCGGAAGCGTGTGCGCTTGGTGCGGCGGCGAAAATGTTTTCAGACGACGCGGTCGGGTTTTGGAGAAACTGATGATGCTCGTTTTCAGACGACGTTGCCGTGGGACGGATGCCGGTGATTTCGTGCAACACTTCGCCTGCGTTGCCGACGCTTTCGGTCAAGTCGGCGCGTGTGTCGGCGAGGGCTTTGTTGAGGGTGTGGAACACGAGTTGGTGTACCTGCTGGCTGTCGCGGAAGCGGATTTCGGTTTTGGTGGGGTGGACGTTGACGTCCACGGCTTCGGGCGGCAGGTCGAGGAAGAGGACGAAGGCGGGGGTGAGGGCGTTGTGCAATACGTCGCGGTATGCCTGTTTGACGGCGTGGAGCATGACTTTGTCGCGTACGAAGCGGTGGTTGACGAAGCAGTATTGTTTGTCGGTTTTGCCTTTGGCGAAGGTGGGCTTGGCGATGGCGCCGTAGAGCCGCAGCGCGCCGTTGCCGCTGTCGATTTCTAAGGATGCCGCCTGAAAGTCTTCGCCGACGATGGCGGCTATGCGTTCGTGCAGGTTTTGGGCGGGGAGTTTGAACACTTGCTTGCCGTCGCGTTTGAGCGAGAAGGCGATGTGCGGATGCGCCAGCGCGAGGCGTTCGAGCATGGTGGCGCAGTGGGCGTATTCGGTGTTTTCGGATTTGAGG
>CAKARM010000018.1:0-14340 GCA_916720585.1 uncultured Neisseria sp. | reverse complement strand
TAAATGTGTTTTACGCTCCCTTAACGGAAGCGAAATATATAAGGTCGTCTGAAAAGTTTCAGACGACCTTTGGTGTATTCATTCGAAAGATAAATCCGTTGTATAGTGGATTAAAATTGCAATGATACGGCGTTGCCAACGCCCTTATGTACTACCCGTACACGGCGGGCGTTGCCGCCTTGTCTCATTTTTATTTTAATCCACTATATCAATTTTCCAAATTCAATTTAAGCGGCATCGGTGAGGCATTTTGCTGATAGGTTTCAAAATCCAAAGCCTTCTGTTCTTCGTTCCAGCGCAACTTACGGGAAGGACTGGAATGTTTTGCCAAAACGCTTTCTAAAGCAGCACGGCGTTTACCGGCAGGCAGACGGTATAACTCTAAAGCGGCTTGGAATGCGCGTTGCTGCATGGCGGTATCTTGTAGACGATGGAGGTAATCGACGTAATCCGGAACCATAATTGCTGCCTGTAAGCAACCCACACTATTGTCGACACATGCCCATTTATGTTTAAAAAAATCCGGTCTCGGCAACAGCCCCGATTGCATTTTTCTGTCAGCATCTAGGGTAACTGTGGTTTCTGGTTTGCAGAAAGTAGCAAAATGCGGAGCGTAAAGCGCTTGGGTGTGTGCAGAATCGAGATTAGGTCTAATTAAGGGGATAATCGATCTGATATCCTCTGTCCCCATACCTGAATTTATCAACTCGCGAAATTGGCCTTGTATTAAATCAAACGGTCCATTTTCCCTTTTACGCATGTCATTGCCGATCACTCGGAACTCACTGCTTATAGCCGAACAGATACTTTGTTCTTTCGCCGTCAAGGGCTCAAACATTCCATCGCATTCGGCGGGCAGGCGGTTTGCCCATTCGGTTTTTTCGTACAGCATTTGCGCGGCAAGGTCAGTATTTCTGCGGATGGCTTCGGTACCCGTCTCAACGTAAATCATACCCGGAGCATGATGCAGCATGTTCCGACCGATTTTAATGTTACGACAGACGCGCTGCCATGCTTCGTTCTCCTTTCCCGTCGCCCAATCAACGGCTGCGGCTTTGCTGCCATATGCCGCCACCCATGGAAATTTTGTAAACGGGATCGTAAGTGAATCATCGTCACCCGACCATTCTCTAGGAACAAAGATATCGTAGTCGGCAAGTCCATCCATATTCGCCAATAATGCAGCATTTTTTTCCACTTCGGCTTTGTATTTCGGCAAATCTGCGCGGATAGCATTCAGACACTCCGCCATCCTTTCGCTACACTCCAATGATTCGTTATAGAGACTCAATTCAGCGATCCGCCTACCCTGCAATTCCTGATTCTGCTTGAGGACATCTTGATGATATCTAATGTCGTTACCGAAACGCTTCATCAAGTCGGCGCGATCGGCATCATTTTTTGTGCGGAATTCCAGCAGCCACAAGGCATCTATGCCGTTTTTCAAAGACGGTGACGGGGTGAACTGAATGGAAAGCAGCGCCAAATCCGCTTGCGCGGCTTGGATTTCGCGCTGTTTCAGATAATAGGGAACGATGTAGAGGACGACCGCTACGACAAGCAACAGGATGACCAGTGTCCAAAGCAAGTATTTCCAGAAACGTTTCATGATGTTTTTATAGAGTCAGGCAAAATAAGGCGATTATACTGTGTATTGGCTTTATTTTTTGCATTTGCCATATCAAAAGGGCCAGATATCCATACCCGGCCCTTTTATCTTTTCAGACGACCTTTTAACTCCCCAACCTTACATCAATATGTCGTCTGAAACCTACTCTATCCCCGCCCATTTGTGCGTCTGCACGCTCAACTGCCAATGCACGGGCGCGTCGGGGCGGCTGTTTAAGAGACCGATTTGGCGGATGGTGTCGTAGATATTCATCACACCGTTTTGTTCGCAGGGCGAAAGGTAGTAATGGCGCGCGCGGATTTTGCGTTCCATGTTTTGGCAGAACGCAACGACATCGCCGTCGGCAACGATGCGTACTTCGTTGGCTTCGGCGATGCAGTTTGTTTCATATTTGGCGGCGTAGCAGGCTTTGGGGCTGGTGGCGACGTAGTCGATTTGCGGCGGCGCGGGCTTGAGTCCGTTGGTTTCGATACAGAGGAAATAGCCTTCCGCCTTGAGCGCGTCCAACAGCGTATCGAGATGCGGCTGTATGGTCGGTTCGCCGCCGGTGATGATGATATTGCGGGCGGTGTAGGTTTTCAGACGACCTAAGATGTCGGACAGGCTCATCATGCCGAATTTCAAATAATCGGTATCACACCAGCCGCACGCCAGATTGCATTTGCCCAAACGGACGAAAACGGCAGGCATGCCCGTATTCCAGCCCTCGCCTTGCAGGCTCTCGAAAATTTCGACGATGCGGTATTGCGGATTTTCGGGGGCGACGCTGATTTTTTTCATACCGCCAACACCGCTGCCGCCGCCAGCATCGCGGGCAGGCCTTGCTTGACGAGTATGCCTTTGTTGCCGGAAGAGAACGCGCCCCATGCGGCGGCAATCAATACGAAGCCGAGAAACAGAATCGTCGCGCCGTAAACGGCATTGTTCGGCGCGGCAAACCGCGACCACACCAGCCCGATGCCGAGAAAGCCGTTATACAGCCCTTGGTTGCTGAACAGGGTCTGCACGCGCTTTTGTTCCATAAATTCATAAGGCAGCTTGAACATTTCCGCCGCTTTTTCGCTGGGAATCTGCGTCATTTCAAGCCAGGCGATGTAGAAATGTTCGGCGGCGACGAGGAGAACTAAGAGGGTGGAAAGGAGTTTCATCGTATTCCTTTAAAGAATCTAGGTTGTTGAAATTTTTTTGAAAACAAAAGTGCGGTTTATTTGGCAGACCGCTTCAATACAAACAAAATAAGCAAAAACGGCAGCAAAACAACGGCACCCATCAGAAAGAATTTCGGATATATCCGTTTGTCGTCTGCAAATTCCCTCAGCAGGGCGGCATCATCCGTTCCGCTTCCAATTGTCAATTCATCACTGCCATAATGAAGCGTTCCGCCGGCAACGGCATAATATCTGTCATTCAAAACCACTATCCTGAGATTCTCCGCATACAGCGTTTCCCCATGATATTCCGCACAGACTCTGCCCATACCCATTCGGCAGTCTGCGTGAATAACCTCTTTGCCGCCGACAATGCGCACACTCGGGTCATAAGCCTTGCCTGTAATTTTGACTTCGGCAGCGTTTAACCGTATTTCCCGACTGCGGATGTTGCCGACGGTCAGGTCGAATCCGATAAATATCGAGGACACTGCTGCCAATATGCAAAACGAACAGAAAACCGCCAACACACCGTCAAACCATTTTCCAAACGGCAAGCCGCTTATCCGCACTCCCCTACTCCCCTTCATACTCCGCACACGATGTCGGCGTTTCCCACAATTTCACGCTGCACACTTTCAGCCCCGCGTTTTTCAAACGGTCGTACATTTCGACCGCCATATTTTCGGCAGTGGTGCGACAGGGCAGGCACAAGGTTTTCATGTTCCAGCCTTCCAAGAGTGCGGCGATTTGGCATTCTCGGCCGTTGCCGCCGTGGTAGATAAACGCGTGGTCGAAGGGGTCGGTAATGTGTTTTTTGACGGCGGCTTTGAGGTCGGTGAAATCCATCACCATGCCGTCTTTCGGCCCGCCCCTGACGGGGTCGTCTGAAACGGTGATTTCGAGTTTGTAGGTATGCCCGTGCAGGTTTTGGCATTTGCCGTCATGCCCGTCGAGCATGTGCGAGGAGTCAAAGGTGAATATCTTGGTAATTTTCATGGTGGGTACTTTAAATCGGTAAATAGCCCTGAAAGCCCATTTCGGCAGGCTTGCCGTGCGGATTCGGGGTCAGGCGGATGGTGTGATTTCCGATGCGGTCGAGCCAGAGCAGGTTGTCCACGTCTTTTAGGTTGTCTTTATGCTGCTGGACATGGTCGGTCAACAGGGTTTGCAGGGCCTTTTGTTTGGCTTCGGCGGGCGTGGCGGCGGCAAACAGTCCGAAAGCGTGCGCCTCGGCAAGCTGCCCCGCGCGATAGCCGCCGACATTGACGAAATACAGGTGCGGGGCGTTTTCAGACGACCCCTGCGGCTCGGCGGCGTCGGATATATCGACATCGTAACCGTCCACCCATTCGACAATCTGCCAGCCGTCAATGTGGATTTTGTCCGCATCGCCGAACCATGCGGCTTTGAGCGCGGGGATGGCTTCGCGGTAGTCGTCGCACACGGCAAATTGGATGTCGTGCACTTCGATATTGGAGCGGCCTGCGTTACCGCCGAGATAGAACATATAAAGTTTGGGCATCTTCGTCCTGACGTATTGTTGAAGCTTGGAAATCAGCTGTCCTCCGCCTGCCTACCCGCCCAATTTCCTACTCAAACTTTCCGCATATTCCTCGCGTTCGGCGCGGCTGGTTTCGGGGAGGTGGGTGTTGAGGGACGACCATTTCCACCTGCTGCGCGCTTTGTTGAGTTCGGACGGGAGTTTGTCCGGCGTCCAGGGCGCTTTGCGGCTGTGCAACTCGACTTGCGATTGCGCCGCGTGGCCGCGCGTTTGCAGGATGTGGAGCAAATCGAGGGCGCGGGCGGCAAGCAGGGTCAGGGTTTCGGGGTCTGTGTGTAAGGTTTGGCGGCCGGTGAGCTTGTCGGAAATGGTGCGGGTATTGGGCAGGATGCCGCCCAAAAAGCCGCCGATTGCCGTCCCCAAGCCGAGCGAACCGCCGAGCGTGGCGATGTCCAGCCCCAAGCCGATGAGTGCGCCTGTTGCCGCGCCGGTGCCGGTACGGATGCCGTATTGCTTGAGCAATTCGCTGTCGAACGGATCTTGATGGAAGGCTTTGGGTACCCAGTCGCCGCCGTCGATTTCGCTGTGGTAGAAGCGGTAGAGGGCAAACAGCCGCTGCTGCATCTGTCGTTCGAGCTGGCGGATTTCTGCCTGCATGGTTTGCAGGACGGGCGCGGGGTCGTCGTTTTCGTCGATTTCCTGCGTGAAGGCTGCCACATCGAGCAGGAAACCTGCGATTTCGTGGCGCGCTTCTTTGTCCAGACGCGTCCATTCGCGGCGGCGGGAAGCGGTCAGGCGGTCGATGATGTCATGCTGCGGCAGCATGGTGGCAAGCTTGTTCCAGAGGTTCAATTCGCCTTCAAAGTCAAAGGCGACGGTGTCGAACCCTGCGAAAACGTGGAGATTGCGACGCGCCAACATGGTTGTCCACGCTTCGGGAAGCTGCCCGCCGGTAAAGTTGAACACGGGCATGACCGGTTTGGCGCACCATGAAAGGATGGTCAATTCGTCCCGATATTTGTCGAGGACGGGTTCGCGCGCGTCGATGACGTACAACGCCATGTCGCTTTGCAAAAGCTGCCGCAGCACTTTGGCTTCTTGGTTGAAATCGTGATGCGCGCCATGGCTGTCGAGGAACTTTTGCAGCCGCTCGATGCCGTCGGCGCGGGCATCCGTATGGGTTTCCAGCCAATCCAAAACGCCGCCCGCGTCTTCGAGCCCGGGCGTATCGTACAGGTACAGCAGCGTGTCGGCGCCGTCGGTAATCGCGGCTTCTTCGACATGGCGCGTGGTGGACGGGGCGTTTTTGACTTCGCCGAACCCGCTGTCGCGCAACAGGGTGCGCAGGAGCGAGGTTTTGCCGGTATTGGTATGCCCGACGACGGCGAGGGAAAGGGGTTGGTTGTTCATCATATTTTGAGAGAATGGATTTTCAGACGACCTTTTTCAGGATGGCGGCTTAACAGGGCATTTCAAGTACGTTTATTGGTTTTTCAGACGACCTTCCTGCGCCGCTTTGTCAGGTTCCAGCCATGCCACGTCGCACTCTGCCAACGCGTTGCGCCAGTGGTCCAATGTTTCGGACAGGTCGTCTGAAAGCACCCGTTCCGTCAAAAGCTGTACCACTGCCCCGCCCTGCGCCGCTTCCGAAAGCCGGACAATCTGCCGCAACACGCCACGGTCGGGGACGGTTTCCGCACGCACGCCGATGAGGAGCTGGGCGGGCTTCTGTTTCAACTCCGCTTCCAAAGCGGCAACTTCTTCCCGATTCGCCGCCACGCCTTTATCCAGCCATTCCTGCGCCAGCCTGCCCGCAAACCATGTGCCTTCGTGCCATTCAGTTTCCAGCATGACTGCCCACTTGGGCGCGTCGTTTAAGGTGATTTTCGGGGAAACGGCAGACACGGTTTCCCGACGCGTATCCGCATCGACAATTTTGTTCTGCCAACGGCGGATGACCGCCTGATAATAAGGTTTCTCCAAATCCAGCTTGCTTTGGCTTGTTTTTAAAAAGATTTTGCACACCGCCCAAGCCAGCAGGCGCGGCAGGATGCCGTAGCAGGCAATGCTGCCGACCAACAAGCCCGACCACGCACGCGCATCGGCGATGTTGCCGTTCAGACGACCTTCGACCACCGCCCGCGCATCAGGTGCAGGGAAACCGAGTTTCGACGGCAGCCACGCCAACATTTCCACCGCGCGCACCGAAGCAGCATTGCTCAACAGCGTGCTTTCCCAGTTGAACGTATATTGGCGCACCAAAAGCAGCAGCAATACCGACACCAGCATCCCGCTCAGGGTGCAGAGCCATAGACTGTGCGAAGTCGCGCCGGTAATCCAACGCGCCGAAGGCTGCCGCCATTCGTCCGCATACAGCCGAAACACCGCCTGATTGACGGGGTCTTTACCCCGAAACCACGTCGCGGGACTGCTGAAAAACCGCCCTACTTTCACACGCAGGAACAACGTTGCCAGCCATACCGCCAACATCAGCGTATTCATACCCAACACACCCGCCAAAATCAGGAAAAAATTCAGCCCTTGGCTGTCCATCAGAAGGTAAGTGCCGGAAAATCCGCCGCTAAACATCATCGTCGCCGCCACGACCCACAGCCAAAACGACCCGGCCCGCACTTGTTCCAAGGTATGCCGAAGCCGGCGGTCTCTGTCTATCATCTCCGCGCGGCGGATGATTTTTCCTTCCACGCCGCCCTCGACATGACGCAACGCCTCCGTCGCCTGAACGGGATCGCCGGCAAAAATATAGCCGCCCTCTTCCAAAATACGGACAAGTTCGGCGAGTTTTCGGGATGGGTTCAACATAAAAAGGTCGTCTGAAAGGGATAGTGAAAACGCAAAGATTTTATCACAGCCCTTTTCAGACGACCTTTGTATTTTAAATATGCGGCTCAGGCAAACCGTTTATTTCAAGCTGCGGCGGGAAGGTTTCCACTATTCCCCGTCTTGGAAAATCACGTCGTTTTCAAACCGCGCCATATTGTGCAGTCCGTCGGTCAGGGCGATGCCTTTCAGTTCGTGGCGGCGAACCAAGTCCAACGCTTCCCCCTTGCCGGAAACGGGATGGCAGCCGGCAGGCCCCATGTGTTGGAAGCGGTCGGTGTAAAAGAGGTATAAATAACCGTCCCGCGCATAAAGCCCGCCGTCTTTGCGGTTTACCCCGACAAAAAGCGGCTGCTCCGCCAATTGGTTCCAAACAATATATTTCACGGATTTCGCCAAATCCGCCGAATATTTTTCCACCAACCCGATCAGCAGCACATTCTCCTGCGGCGTGTTACCGGCAAAAAAACTCAGCAATTCGTCATCTTCGACATTTGTAAACTGCTTGAACAATTCTTCCGCCCGCGCGGGTGTAACCTTATAGGGATTGGCAAAACCGACAATGGCTATCGGGTGAAATTGCAACGGCAGCTTGGCATCGGTGCCGATGGACAACGCCTCCATTTTTTCTCGGGAAGCCGCCATGCCGTCCGCACCGTTCACACGCATCAGCCACGAAAGCGCGCATTCGAAATGTTCGCCGTCCTGCCCTCGGTATTCCATCAGTTGAATGCCCAGCGAGTGCGCAACACGCAGGACATTACTCAAATTATTGAACTGGTCTGCCTTATCCAGCGCACCGACCAAAGCGATGCCGTCTAAAGCGCCGTCCTGCCCGTCTGAAAAAGCCCGCGCCGCTTCATAGTTTTCAAACACATATAAAACCGTCCGCCCGTCTTTCAGACGACCTATATAAGGGATGCCCGTCCCTTCCGACACATCCGCCTGCATGGCAGACAGCGGCACATACACTTTATCTTTCGCATAAATCGCCCGCGCCGCGCCCTCGCTTTTTTCCTGCGCGGAAAGTCTGCGCGGCTCTTGTGCCGTTTCGCCGGACGGCTTGTTCCCAAAAATTTTCGACAAAATACTCATTCGGTTTTCCTTAATGTATTGGTATGCGCCCGCCTGACTGCTTTTCTGCACAACAGAACGGCGGCAAACCGGGCGCGCAAGATTTTATCACAGCCTTTTTCAGACGACTTGCATTATCCCTAAGATACCGTCCATAATAGCTTTATGCATTAAGCAAGGAAAAACAATGACTATCCGAACCACAACGTTATCCCTACTCACCCTGCTCACCCTCTTTCCGACGATTGCCGCCGCAAAAGACGAACCGCCCGCCGACGGCGACACTTGGGTGGACCACCGCCACGAAGTCGTTTCCAAACGCTTGGACAAATGGTCCAACCGCATCGACGATTGGTTTGGCGAACCCGACCCCGATCACCCTGCCGACGCCAACCTGCGCGTCATGCTCGATACCGAATGGAACCCTGACGACAAGTTTACCGTGACGCCCCGCGTACGGGGTCGTCTGAAACTGCCGACCTTGGAGAAAAAAGTCCATGTGATTTTCGGTGACGACTCTTTGGACGACGAGTTGAAACACGAAGCCAACGCCTACCGCAACCGTACCAATACCAACGGCAGGATATTCGACGCATCCCAAAGCCGCGACAACAACGCCTCCCTTGCCGTACGCTGGTCTGAAGTATTTGCAAAACAGCGCACCGATACCGACTTCGATATCGGTATCCGCTCCGGCAGCGACCTGTACGCCCGCGCCAAAAGTTCGAGCAATTGGCAACTGACCGACAACATCGACACCCGCTTGGAACAAATCTACCGTTACGGCATCAAGAGCAAACACCATGTCCGTACCAACTGGGAAACGCGTTACATCCCCAGCGAAAAAAGCTTTATCGCCAATCAGGCACACCTGCAATACGAACACGATAAAACCGAAGACTGGACATGGGGCAATAGCCTCTTCCGCCAACACAACCTCGGCAAACACCGCCACGTCAACTACGGCGTGTACACCGGCGGCAATATCGAAAAACGCAAAGCCGCCCTCAATACCTACGGTCCGTTTACCACCTACCGCCAACCGATTTGGCGCAACTGGCTGTTTACCCAAACCGAAGTCAACTACTACAACAACCGCAAGGAAAACCAAAAACACCGCGTCGGCGCGCTGTTAAGGGTTGAAGCCTTGTTCTGATGCAAAAAGGTCGTCTGAAAGCCTGTTAACGGATTCAATCCCGTCAATACAGCTTTCAGACGACCTTTTTCAAACTATCTCAAACAAATTATTCTTCCGAACCTTCTTCCCTGCCGTTGAAATACTCTGCCGCGCCACCGTCGAAAAAGCCCTGCAAAATCGCCTGAGCAGCCACTTGGTCGAGTACCGCCTTCTGTTTGCGCCCGAAGACCTGCGCTTCGGCAAGCAGACTTTCCGCATATAGAGAGGACATACGTTCATCCACCCAATATACGGGCAGGTTGAAACGCCCGTGCAGGCGGCGGCCGAATTTTCGGCTAAGGCGGGTCAACTCGTGTTCCGTACCGTCGGCGTGGGTCGGCAGTCCGACGACCAGATGCTTGGGCTGCCATTCCCGTATCAGCTTGGCGATGGCGTTGAATTTCTCGTCGTTGCTGTTGCCGGTCACGGTCGCTAAAGGGTGAGACAGACCAAGTTCCGCATCGCCCTGAGCCACGCCGATACGCGCCTCGCCGAAATCAAACGCCAAAACCGTCCCTGCCGGCGCTTTATGCATGACCGGCTCCACAGACAAGCGCATCGGGCTGGATGCCCAGCTTGGCGAATGCAGCGGCGTAGCGGTGTTCGTAAGGCATATCGAACAAAATATGCTCGTCCGCCTTAACCGTCAGCCAGACATTGTCCGCCAGCTCGCGTTCAAGCTGCCCTTTGCTCCAGCTCGAATAGCCTATACTGATTAAAATCTTGTCCACCGCGCCCTGACGCGATAAGTTTTCAATCACATCGCGCGAAGACGTCAGCGCAATGTCGTCTGAAACAATCATACTGTTTTGCCAGTTGCCCACGGGCGTATGCACGACATAGCCGCGGTCGATCTGTACCGGCCCGCCCATCATGACGTGTTCGTGCTGCATCCGCAAAGGGATATTGCGGTCGGTTGCCGCAAAAATCATGTCCATCGTAATCGGCGACGGTTTGTTGATGATGATGCCCAACGCTCCCTCTTCGTTGTGTTCGCACACATAAATCACCGAATTCTCGAAAAACGGGTCGTCCATATCGGGCATGGCAATCAGGAAATGGTCGGTTAGGTTCATATCGCTCATCTTTTACTTGTTCGGCACAGGCGCATCCACGACGCACGCACCGTAAATCTGTTTGCCTTCCATACCGCCGGCAACTTGCTGCGCATCCGCTTTAGCACCGCCAAAGCACGACACCGCGCTCAAAGAGTTCTTCGGCGAACCCTGAACGATTTTGTCGCTGTAAACCAAATACGCAAACGCCTTACGTTTAGGATCGTAATAACGGATAATCTGCTGGCTCTTAAACGCCAAGCTCGCGCTGCGCTTAAACACTTCCCGCGGCTTGACGACGGCTTGCTCGTTGTAACGGATGACCTCCGCCGTCTGCACGCACGACACGGAAGCATCGCTCGCATCTTCCTCCAAATTCACCGTTTCTTTCAAACCGCCTTTTTTCGCATAAGAAATATAACAAGCAACCCCTTGCACATCAGGATCGTCAAACCCCTCGACTTCAATACGGTCATTTTTCCCCAGCATATGAAAAACCGTGCTGGCACGTCCGATTTTGTCGGTATCGTTACCGCAGGAAGCAAGAAGCAGGGCGCAAAGCGCAGGCAGAATGATTTTATTCATGTAAATAAGAAACCTTTGAGGGTTGAAAATAAAGAAGCTAACACCGTAGCTCCTACTATATAAGACCGCTTGTTCAGATTGCAAGCATCGGAAAGACACAGAGATCCAATTGAACACACGGCACCGATCTCAAGCCCTCTCAATACAAACCCTATCCCCTTCATTCCTTGGTACATTCAAGGTTCAAAAAGAGAATCCGTATCGATCGCCAAGATCGTCAAGTTTACGGACTGAGCTTTGGCTGCAGACAAAAGGTCGTCTGAAAACAGGTTTTCAGACGACCTTTCGAACAGAGTGTTCAACGCCCACGCTTCCAGTCGGAAAACTCGACATCAGTAATAACGCGCCTTTATTTGACTTCAGGAGGCTGCTCCCCTTTCAGATAATTCTGATAATTATATGTACCATATATCTTTAAATATTCACCTGGATTATAGATATTAAAAGTACTAAATTGTTGTTTGTCTGTTTTCCAGATGAGCACAGTTTCATAAGAATTATTGCTCAAACGAAAGCTGACGAGAAATTTGTGTACAGTCGGTCTTAATGTATCACGATCAAATTCAGAAAATAAATAGCGCCCATATAGGGTTGGCTTAACTTCACTGACAAAACGCTCATATGCCATTTCATGTTCAGTAACTATTTTTTTATGTAGTAAAATCCCATAAATCTCCTGAATAAACAAATCAGTATCAGGCATAGGAATACCATTTTTATTAATAAAATCATGATCTGAAATCTTCAGGTACGTTTTTTCGTCAGACAGCCATTGTTTGGCACTAAACCACACCTTTTTTTTAAGTGGCGATTCAGCTTCTCCGTATTCTCCGCATTCTAAATATTCTAAATACCGAAACACATACATTTGATATTTCTTCTGCGTTAGATGATAACCACCAGCCAGTAATAATATTCCAATAAATAAAACAATAACTTTATTTTTACGGTTGATATTTTTGCAATTCATATTTTAATCCTATTGATATTTATTATAATATCGGTAAATATCGTATCTTTTTTGAGTATAACGATTCCGTCAGCATTATCTTCATTATTTTCCTATTTTTCTATACATTTAACTATTTTCAACAAATGGCATAGTTTAAATGGCATTTAATTTACCACTCCATTCATAAAAAAGTCGTCTGAAAACATATTTTCAGACGACCTTCTAATCTTCAACCTTTTCCAAACTAATCAGCTTGACCTTTTCCTTCACGCTTGCGTTTCTGCTCCCTCGCCCAATCAACCATATCTTTGGGGTAATAAGGAGATTGGCGCAATTCGGTATCGTCCAAATCGTCAAGATAAGCGATGGCGGCGGCTTCGAATGCCCAGTAACCGCAATAACCGTTCTGTTCTGGATCGAGGTGGGATTGGTATTCAAGGTCGCTCATGCCGACCATTTCGTGGTACCAGTCTTTGAGGTAGGCGTTGAGAATGGCGAGTTTTTCAGCCTTATCTTTTTCGCGGATGGCGTCTGAAATCAAAACGACATGGTCGTTCATTTGGACATAATCGGGGTCGGGACGGTCTTTAAAGCGGTAGTAGAAGAAATCTTCAATGGTTGAATCAGGCTCAAGCCCATCTTCTGCATTGGCAAGGATGACGTCGAGCAGGCGCGGGAGCAGGTCTTCTCGTTGGAGGAGGTAGCACAGCGCGATAAGGTGCAGCGTCTTAAGATAATATTCAGCATAAAACCACGGCATCGGGCTGGTGTAGTAGCCGATTTCGTTTAATTCGGCTTTGTTTTGCTGCCAGAATTTGGTAGAAACTTCTAATGTAGAGACAATTTTGTCCAGCATAGGAGACAAAAGGGAAATCGACTCGCCCGCTGTATAGCATATTCTCAAATAATCAAATACTTCGGAAAATTTATAGCGAAATAGATGTTTTGATTCTAAAATACTTTTCTGCCAATTATTATCCCAAAATTTTAAATTAGATAAATATCCATTTTTCTCTTTCTGATATTTTTCCTCACTCAAAAAATTTTGCCTGCGTTTTTCATGAAAAGGAATTTTCTCGTTTTCGTTCATGTTTACTCCCGTAAAATTTGGCTTGGTCGACACTCTCTTAATTCTGCTGATCAGTTTCAGACGACCTTTTAATCTTTAAACTTTTCCAAACTAATCAGCTTGACCTTTGCCTTCGCGTTTTCTCTTTTGCTCCCTCGCCCAGTCAACCATATCTTTTGGGTAGTAAGGAGATTGGCGCAATTCGGTATCGTCCAAATCGTCAAGATAAGCGATGGCGGCGGCTTCGAATGCCCAGTAACCGCAATAACCGTTCTGTTCTGGATCGAGGTGGGACTGGTATTCAAGGTTGCTCATACCGACCATTTTGCGATACCAATCTTTGAGGTAGGCGTTGAGTTCTTCCAGTTGTTCTTCTTTGGTTTCGCCGCGCATAGCTTCGCCGAATAAAATGGCGTGTTTGCCCATTTGGACATAATCCGGATCGGGACGATTTTTAAAATGGTAGTCCAAAAAGTCTTCAATAGTGGAGTCAGGTTCTAAATCATCTTCTGCATTGGCAAGGATGACTTCGAGCAGGCGCGGGAGCAGGTCTTCGCGTTGCAGGAGGTAGCAAAGCGCGATAAGGTGCAGCGTTTTAAGGTAATGCTCAACATCACACCACGGCATTGGGCTGGTATAGTAGCCGATATCGTTTAATTTCACTTTGTTTTGCTGCCAGAATTTGGTTATCTCTTCCTCTGAAGCTAAAAATTTTTCTAGAATAGGAATTAAATCCTCTATCGGTTTACCTGCTGTATATATAATTTTCAAATAATCCCAGTAGGTTTCTGCTTGTTGCCTAGATAAAAATCTTAATGCCAAATCATCTGAGAGTTTCCATTTATTATATTCAGGAATAGCTTCCAGAAAATAATTATTAAATTTATTAAATCTTTCCTCACTCAAAAAATGCTGCCTGCGCTTTTCATTAAAACAAACTTGTTCGGTTTCGTTCATGTTTACCCCTATAAAATCTGGCTCGATTGGTGCAATTCTTTGAATCTTTGTATTGAGACGAATTTAATCCCTCAAACAATAGCAGTTTGAAATCCGAATCCAACACCCTATTTCTATTCACAGAATAGGTCGTCTGAAACCTAATTTCGTTTTTCAGACGACCTTTCCGTATCAAGCTCAATCAAGATTCCCCCACCTCATCACGGCTCCGCCATTTCCAACGCCTGCTTGATGTCTACGGCAACGACGCGCGAGACGCCTTTTTCCTGCATGGTTACGCCGACGAGCTGTTCCGCCATTTCCATGGTCAGGCGGTTGTGGGAGATGTAGAGGAACTGGGTTTGCGCC
>CAKARM010000017.1:0-14625 GCA_916720585.1 uncultured Neisseria sp. | reverse complement strand
CGCCGACATTCTGCTTGTAAGGCAGACGCTCTACCAACTGAGCTAATCACCCGAGAACTCGGGATTAAACCAAAAAACCTCTATCAGGGCAAGCCGTTTGTTTCAAGATAAATATATTTATTTGAATATAAATAATAAATAAGTTTAGTATTATCTCAATCAAAAATCATATGCCCCAATTTATCGGCTTTGGTGTGCAGATATCGTTCGTTTTCCGCATTCTCGCCGACATGGAGCGGAATACGTTCGACAACATTGATGCCTGCATTTTTCAACGTCTGAATTTTTTCAGGATTGTTGGTCAACAGCTTGACAGCACGGATATTCAGATGGTCGTAGATTTGCTTGGCAAGCGTAAAGTCGCGTGCGTCAACGGGCAGTCCGAGCGCGAGGTTGGCTTCGACCGTATCCATCCCCTCGTCTTGAAGCTTGTAGGCACGGATTTTGTTGATTAAACCGATGCCGCGCCCTTCTTGACGCAGATAAACGATCACACCGCGCCCTTCTTGTTGAACCACCTTCATCGCGGCTTCAAGCTGCGGGCCGCAGTCGCATTTTTTGGAAAACAGGGCATCACCGGTCAAACATTCGGAATGGATGCGGGTCAGGACAGGGAGGTCGTCTGAAAAATCGCCCATCGTCAAAGCGATGTGTTCTTGTCCGTTCGGTTCTTCAAAACCGTGCATAGTGAAGTTGCCCCATTCGGTTGGCAGGCGGCAGGAAGCGATGAATTTCAAGGTATTATTCATGTTCTTCTTCCTTGTCTTCGATGCCTGCCAATGCTTTCAGCGGCTCGGCAAGTGCCAAAGCCAGTGCCGACCAATCCGTTTGGGCCGCGTCATCGGCTTGATCTTTATCGACAAATTCAACGTGAACCACACCCAAAACCGTGCCGTTTTGCGTTGCCACAGGGATGGACAACTGGCTTCCGCTGCCCTTGTTCCGGCTGCCTTGGATTTCGTCCAGCGAAAGCCAATAAGCTATATCGTTGGCAATATTCATCCAACCGCTTTGCGCCGTACGGCAGGCAAGGTAAACCGTACCGTTTTCTTCATGCACCGCCAACAGGTTCTCCAAAGGCTCGCCTTGCGCCGAGATGCGAACCAGCCTTGCATGCGGTTCGCCCAGAAGGTGGATGTAAACCGCCGCACTTTTGACGGCTGTTGCACGGCTAAATACCGAATCCAGAGCCATGAAAACCTGTTTGAGTAAAACTTCATTTTCCGGCGTTTCTTCGATATGGTCTGCCAGCTTCCAATCATCTTCTTCACGCCACAAAACCGAGCGGTCAATCGAAGCATTGCCCATATCCATCACCGTCTTCGCGGTCAGATAAGCAACACGGAGGTCGTCTGAAGACAGCTTCAAACCCTGTGTCTGTAAAAAATCCTGAATCAGTAAAACAGGCATGATGTTCCTCTTTGATATTAGTGTGTTCCGGCAGATAACCGACCTGCCATTATATCGGTCGGAATAAAGCAATTTCAAGCCAAAGATTGTTTGCAGAGCAGGATACTTTGTGTATAATTCCCAGTTTCATCACGCGGACGTGGCGAAATTGGTAGACGCACCAGATTTAGGTTCTGGCGCCGAGAGGTGTGAGAGTTCGAGTCTCTCCGTCCGCACCAACATACAAAAACGCTTAGAAATTCTAAGCGTTTTTTTTCGTTTAATCCCGTCTAATGCCATTAACCAATCCTTGTAAATGCAAGGGTTTCAGGCTTCTTTATATCCCGTTGTTTTCTTTTTGGCTGCATAACGCCGTCTAATTTAATCTAATTGAATCAACCAAAATCAGGGGGTATGATTCGGGGTATCTGAAAATACCCCCTAAAACATACCCCCACCATGCCGCTGAATGACCGACAAATCAAAAATGCCAAGCCCGCCGAAACAGGGAAAAAGACCAAGCTGTTCGACGGCGGCGGATTGTATCTTGAAGTTACCCCAGCAGGCGGGAAAGTTTTCCGTTTGAAATACCGTATAGACGGCAAAGAGAAAACACTGACTATCGGAAAATATCCGACTGTATCACTAGCAGAAGCCCGCGCCGCTGCCGAGAATGCCCGCCGCTTGCTTGTATCGGGGCAAGACCCCAGCGAAGCCAAGCAACAGGAAAAACGCGAACGGCAAGCCGCCGCCCTTAATACTTTTGAATCAATCGCCCGCCGCTGGCATTCTGACAACCTAATCCGCTGGAAAGAAAACCACGCCGCCCGCGTGTTGAGATATTTTGAAACCGACGTATTCCCCGTCATCGGCGCAATGTCGATACAGGAAATCAGGGTAAGCGATATTAAGGCGGTTATTGATGGCGTGATGGCGCGGGGCGTGAACAATACCGCTGAAAAAATCAGGGAATGGACAGGGGCAATATTTGACTATGCTGTCATGCTTGAGATTGTGGAAACCAACCCCGCCTATTCATTGCGGAAATACATCCCCGCTAAGCAGACCGACCATCGCCCAGCTTTGCCCCGTGAAGAACTGACCGAGTTTTTCCGCCGCCTGATACTGGCAGAGATTGAGCCGCAAAACAGAATAGCCCTGATTTTGAATATGCTGACCTTTTTACGAAGCACGGAACTAAGGGGCGGGCAATGGAATGAGATAGACTTTGACGCGGCAGTATGGACAGTTCCCGCCCAGCGTATGAAGCACGAGAAGACCGCACCGAAACCGCCCCATGCCGTGCCGCTGGCTGATTGGACACTTGAACTTTTGGCAGAACTGAAAGAAATCACGGGTAATACCCCGTTTCTGTTTCCCAGCAGAACCAAGACGGACGGCTTTATCAGCGACGCAACCATAGGTCGTATCATTGAGCGCATGGGCTATAAAGGCAGAGTAACCCCGCACGGTTTCCGCTCCCTTGCCAGCAGCGTTTTGAATGAACAAGGCTTCAACCCTGACGCGATAGAGCGACAACTTGCCCATATTGAAAACAACAAAATCCGCGCCGCCTACAACCGCGCCGATTATCTGAACGAGCGCAAAGAGTTTATGCAATGGTATAGCGATTTTTTGTGGGAACGATACCACCAAGCATTGCGATTGATTGAAACGGGGGAATAACTCCGTATCCTGTATTTAACAGCCACCTAGTAAAGCCGCCCGAAAAGGCGGCTTTTGTCATTCCAGCTTTCAGACGACCTAATTAGGCAAAAAATACATCAAAATCATGCGTTAAATGCTTGATTTTGCCAGTTTTGTAATAGGTTTTGACAAATAAAATGCACTTTTTGCGCGCTTATATCAATTTTGCCGCGCTGAATTTTAGACGGGATAAGCCCGCATGAAGCGGAATAAGGCAGTTAAATCGCATTTCAAAACTGATGCCACCCCACCCATGACCGAAAAAAGACACCTAATCGGACAGATATAGCCGATTAAAACCCGTCTGAAAAGTGAATCAGACGGGGAGTTTTTATAATTGCATACACGATGATAGGAATTATTTATCTATAACTGGATTTTAATTTTTCATAAAAATTATTGTTAATAATCAGTATAGTAAAATTCTAAAACAGTTCTAAAGTCCGTTTAAAAAATGCTTCTATACTAACCAAATAAAAAAATATTTTCCTAATAAAATCAGATAGTTAAATTTTCATTAAATTTGCATAAATTACTGCTATTTAATCCCCCTAAAAATAATGCTCGAGATTTTAAAAGAATTTCTTGCATTTTAAATACCCCTGAAAGATTTTAAACGAATTTAAAAATTTTGCATTATTTTTGTCATAGCTTTTGCACTGTTTTTCTTGTGCAATCATACATCTAGCGAGGAAATGAAAATTATGTTTTCCTAAAAAAAGAACATCAAACGCCGCATAAGGAAAACAAGCATGAATCATCAAAGCCCATTGGGATTAATCCGCGTTAAAGATTTAGCCCGCCGTTTAAGTGTGTCAACAGCGACTATCTGGAACATGACAAACCCCAAAAGCCGCCATTACAACCCCGCCTTTCCAAAGCCCATCAAGGTATCAGCCAATGTTACGGGCTGGATTGAAAGCGAAATCACGGCGTATATCGAAAAATGCGCCGCCCAACGTGAAAACACAGGAGCAAAAGCATGAAGCCCGCCTATCAAACCATGAAAGAAGCAGAAGCCGCATTCAGCCGCTTGGCAAAGCTGGAACAACAGCAGGCGGCAAAAGAAGCAAAGTATAAAGCCAAGATTCAGGCATTAGCCGATAAACACGCCGCCGATATTGACCCGCTGGCAAACGAACAAGCCGCTATCCGCGTCGCCCTTGCCGACTATGCCGCCGCCCACCGTGCCGAGCTTACCGACAACGGGAAAACCAAGACTGCCGCAATTGGCAAAGGTCGTCTGAAATGGCGCAAACAGCCTGACAAACTGGAAATTACAGGCGATACAGAAACCATTATTGCCGTACTGAAACGCCGCCGCTTGAGCCGCTTTATCCGCGTGAAAGAAGAATTAAACAAACCCGCCATTCTTGCCGAAATCGGCAAACTGAAAACACCGATAGACGGTATCAAAACCGTATCAGGCAATGAAGTGTTAAATATTGAGACTGGAGCATAACAAATGCAGCTTTCAAAGATACAAATTACCCATGATAACTATCCGATTATCAAGGATGTTTTACCACCGCTTGCACATGAATTAATTACCGTGCTTGGACTGGATAAAGCCTTGATTTTGCTTAATGACTATGCAGGCAAACGCCTACCTGTTACCAACGGACTAAGAGACTCGAAACAAAGCCAATTATTGAGAGAGAAATTAGATTCCATCATCGGTAAAGACGCGGCAGAAAAGATTATCCTTTCCATCTTTCGACACTATGAACGTAATTTATTCATTGTTCCAAAATGCAAGGATGCCCGCGCAAGATTAAGGGATATGGCGATTTTAAAAGATTATGACGAAATGGCACGACAGGGCATTTCTGATTTGAAAATCGTTGATTATTTGCAGGAAAAATATGATTTAAGTATTCGTGCAATCCGCTATTCAATCAAGCGTTCATTTAACTAACTACATGATTTAAGGAAAAAATATGTCATACCTGATTTATACAGACAGAGCGAAACCCGAACTTGCCCGACAACGCGAAACATTGCCCGCCCTTCATAAGCTGGCTATCGAGAAGAACAAGGATAAGTATTTGAGCAAACTCAAAGAGGACGAGCAATTCACACTGGCAATGCGCCGATATGGTTACAGTGAAGATGATGTCCTTGCCCTCCATCTTGAATATGCTTTTTGCGGTTCGGTGCGGACGTTGCCAAACCCCACAAAAGAAAACTATTTTGGAAGTGAAGAGCGCGTAAAAATCTATAACGCAATCAAAGAGAAAATCAGCCCTGAATTTGCCGACGCGCTGGCTGAAAATATGGACTATGGAAGAAGCGGCTTTATCCGCCTTGCCGCCATGTATAGAACACTTGACCTTAAAGAACTTGAAAAAGACGGCAAGGCTTTGATTTGCGAAGAATGGGAAGCCTACACCAAGACCGACGAATACAAGGCAGAAGCCTTTGACGATGGCAGCCATAGCGCGGAACGCCGCCCGCTGATTGGATGGGCAAACGAAAACGCCCAGCGTTACGGCAAACATCACATGGATTTAGTTGATTTGATTGGGACAAAATACAACTTAGGGGGAATGAAAAGAACATGGTAAGCCGCGCCCGATTAGCCCGAAACGACAAAATAAAATTCAGTCAAAATAAGGCGTTACCCTGTTATTACCAAAGCCGCCGCCAAAATTTAGCGCATTGGTATGACAAAACGCTTGACACCCGCAAGCGTAAAGGGCAATAATTCGTCCGTCGTCTTCAATAGGACGGACAGCCGTGAGAAGCTGAAATCAACTAGGCAAGACAAGCCGCCCAAAGCGTATCAGAGCTATCCGATAGCCCGAATACCCAAAGCGGCATTTTCTTATCTTGCATTCCCCCTGTTTTACCTTTTTCAATGGCAGGCAGGGGCAAAGAGGGCTTTATGCCCGCTGGTTCTAGTTGCCAGTTTCTCACCCTTTGCCCTTTGCCCGCCGCCCCACCGCGTGAGAACGGACAGGCGGCATATCAGCCAACTAGAAAGGTAACAACATCATGACCTACAATCCCAAAACGGGTACATATTCCCTCAACGAAGACCAATTTTACAGACTGGAAGCCGCCGCACGCGCTTTGTCCAATTTGTCTTATCTTCTTTTCCAAGCTGAAAACATACATGATTATTCAGCCCTAGCGTTTTCTATCGACTATCCCGCCGAAGACCTGAAAGCACTTATTGCAGAAGTAGGAGGCGAAGCATGAAAACCGCCAACACCCCGCAATATCAATTCACATTAGACGGCTTATCAGCCTTTCTCAATATTGCAGAAAAGACTATCTGCGAACAATCCCAGCAAGGGCGGCTGAACGCTGACGATATTGACGCTTTACACGGCAATATGCAGACAGCTTTATACAATCTTGGCAATGCCCTTGAAATGCTTGGCGCGGACAGAATCGACTATCTCAAAACCAACGACAACCCCGCCTTATGCGGCGGCTTGCTGATAGCGGGCGGTGCAATGAAAGCCTTTGCGTCCATCAATGACACGTTGCAATCTTCACGCCGCCGCTTGACCGAACCCAGCAGCACCGACAAACCCGCCAAACAGGGCGAATGGGAAAGCTGCTAAAGGTCGTCTGAATCCCATCTAAAAATCCCCTTTACTCCCTTGACAGCCGCCGATATGCCGTTTTGAGCATATCGGCAGGCAAACTACAACCTTATTCAGCTGCCAGCCTGCCAATTTCTCAAAGTTTGGGCGTTTTATGCGGCGGGTAAGGGGTAGATATACCTGAAAGGCAAATGCCATGAAAACCGCTATTTCAGCCCCAAAAATCGAAACCAACAAAACCGCCTCCCGTATTGTCCGAGAGGAACGGAAAAACTTTCTTTTCGGCTTTGCCGTGTCCGTTGCCGTTACCCTGTTTATCCATTCATGCGCCCAAATTGCCACGCCCAAACAGCCTGAAAACCTGCCCGAACAGACCCAGCAATACCCCGCTGACTGGACGGAAAACCCGACTGCTGGAATCGTTTTAGAACCTGTCCCCGAGTAGTGGAAGCCGCCATGAAATACGACCTTGCAGACCTCAAAGCCGCCGCGCATGGACGCTGGCAGGAAATCCATTCCGCATTAGGCATAGACCCCCGTTATTTGAATACGCGCCGCCATTGCCCCTGTCCGTATTGCGGCGGCAAAGACCGCTACCGCTACACCGACCATCAGGGAGCGGGCGGCTTTATCTGTAATCAATGCACCCCGCAAGGCGGCAGCGGCTTTGATTTGTTGATGTTGGTTTTCGGCTATGACTTCAAGGAAGCCGCCCGCCAAGTAGCCGCCGTTTTGGGTTTTTCAGACGACAGAGCGGGGCAATACCAAGCCCGCCGCCCCTTGCCGTCAGAACCCGCCGCGCCGATACAGGACAAACAGCCCGCCTTGCTGAAAACATGGCATGAAGCCTGCCCGTTGGATGGGAACGACCCCGCCAGCCTGTATCTTCAATCACGCGGCTTGCCGCCCGATTCTTGGCAATGGACAGGCGGCGCAATCCGTTTTCATTCCGCCCTTTCCCTTTACGCCTTACGCGCCCTTGACGGATACACCGCCGCCCCTTTGCTGATTGGTTACTACCCCGCCATGATAGCCGCCGTTACCGATACGGGCGGCAGTCTTCAAGGTTTGCACCTGACTTACCTAGCCCCCGATTCAGACGACCCGCGACGCTGGCACAAACTGAACGCAACCCACCCCGAAACGGGCGAAGCCTTACCCGCCAAGAAAATGCGGGCGCGATACCCCGAAGCCTTACGCGGGGCAGCCGTAGCCCTAGCCGCCCCCGATACCGACGGGCGCATTTTGGTATCAGAGGGCATAGAAACCGCCCTAGCTGCCCGCGCCTTGTTCGGTATTCCCGCCGTTGCCACCCTGTCCGCCATCGGAATGACCCGCTGGCAATATCCGCCAAATGCCCGCGCCCTGTTTATTGCCGCTGACAACGACAACAGCAAGACAGGAATCAAAGCCGCTGAAAGCCTAGCCCGCCGCGCCATTTCCAACGGATTGACCGCCGCAATATGGCAGAGTGATACGGCAGGATTCGACGCATTGGACGAATACAACACCCGCCAAGCAGACAAAAAAAAGCCGTCTGAAACCTGATTCAGACGACCGAAAGCTACATTTTCCATTCAAGGATACTGCCATGTTACACCAAAGCAAAAACGACAGCCAAGCCGCCGCCCCCGCAAATGATACGCTGTCGGAATTTGAAACCTTTACCATTAAACCCCGTTACGAATGCACGAAAAACGGCGTTTACTTCATCGGCGTAAAGACCGATAAAGACGGCAACACGAGCGAAGCCGCCCCGCTTTGGCTTTCTGACCCGATACGGCTTATCGGGCGCGGCATAGACAGCGGCGGCAATCATTACCGCATTATCGAATATAGAGACCGCCTGACCCGCCAAACCAAGCAAGCTGCCCTGTCTGCCGCCGATATAGGCACAAATCAGGGCTGGCAGCGTTTGCAGTCATACGGTTTGACTGTCTTATCGGGCAGAGCCAAGCGCGAAAGACTGGCAGACTACCTACAAACCGACGGGCAGGACACCCCATACACCGTAACCGCACAAGCAGGCTGGCATGGCAACGCCTACATCTTACCCAGCGGCGAAACCATACAGCCCGAACACGCCCCAAAAGGACAGGCAAAAACCATTTACAACGGCGACAAAAGCCAAGCCGCCGCATATGCCCCAGCGGGAACGCTGAACGACTGGAACGCCGCCATCGGCAAACACCTGACAGGAAACAGCCGCCTTTGCCTTGCAGTCGGAACAGCCCTAGCCGCGCCCCTGATTGAGCTTTTAGGATTGGAAGCGGGCGGATTCCATCTTTTCGGCGATTCACGCGACGGCAAATCTACCGCCGCCCGCGCCGCATTGAGCGTATGGGGAAACCCCGCCGCCCTTATGCAGACTTGGACAGGCACGGCACACGGATTCAGCAACTTAGCCAACGCCCGTAATGACGGCTTGCTTGTATTGGACGAAATCGGGCAGGCAAACCCCCGCCAAGTAGCCCATACCGCCTATTCTGTCATCAACGGTATATCCAAAGTGCAGGGCGCGAAAGACGGCGGCAACCGAGAATCGACCCGCTGGAAAGTCTTATTGTTTTCCACAGGGGAAAAGCCGCTTGAAAACTTCGTAGAGCGCGGCGGCGAAAAATGGCAGGCAGGGCAGGCAGCCCGCTTGCCGTCTATCCCCAGCAATGCAGGGAAAGGATTAGGCATTTACGACACTTTGCATGACTTTGAGAGCGGGGCATTATTGAGTGAACACATCAACCAATCAGCTGCCGCCAACTATGGCACATTGGGGCGTGCCTTGATTGCCCTGATACAAAATACCCCTGAATCCGTAGCGACCGCCCGCGCCTTGCAAGATGACTTCATGCAGACCCTGCCCGCATTGAACGGACAGGCGCGAACCGTAGCATTACGCCTAGCCACCACTGCCGCCGCGCTGGAACTTGCCGCCCGCGCCCGCCTGATACCGTTACCCATAGGCGGCGGAATTGCCGCCATCAAACAATGCTTTGAAGACTGGCACGAACGGACGGGCGGCGGCAAATACGAAGACCGCGCCATTATCGGACAGGCAGCGGCATTCATGGATATAAACGCCCTGTCTATGCGCTTTTCCGACTGGAACAGCCAAACCGTGAACCGAGACCACGCAGGATATAGGCGGCAAGAGGGGGAAACGGATGAATACTGGATTATTCCCGTTACCTTTGAAACCGAGATTTGCCAAGACTTTGACAGGCAGAAAGTATGCGAAGTCCTCCACGCTATCCAATGGCTGAAAAAGCCCGAAAGTCAAAGGGGCTGGACGCACCAACGAAAACGGAAAGGCGCAATTAGCCGTTTTTACGTCTTAGCAGGGGAAGCACCGCCCGATACCGACGAATAAACCAAGCCCGCCCGAACATTCAGGCGGGCTTTTTTTGCGTTTGCGGGTTTTACCCGTCAATTTCAGACGACCTTAAAACATAAAACCGCCAAATTTGCAAAATGCGGGCATTTCCCTATCTGCCTATATCTACCTATACCCAAACAGCAGAACCCGCCAAATTCCGCAAATTTACCCCGCTAGCGTTCAAATTTTGCCGTCAAGCCATACCGCCACCCGAAACAGCCCGCCGTCCGCGCCGAAAAAAACCTATATAGGAACACAAAAAAGTGTCGTTACCGTCGTTACCACAAAACTTTACAATATATAAGTACATGAATATAAATATAAAACATGAAGAAAAAGCGGTAACGACACCCCCCTTTTTTATGTCGTTACCGTGTCGTTACCGTCGTTACCCTTTTCTTTTCATAGACTTATCGTGTAAGAATTTGTAAGTATCGACGGGTAACGACACAGATTTTTTGATGTCGTTACCGTGAAAGCCTTGCCCTGTAAGGGTTTGCGGGCGCGGTAACGACGGTAACGACGGTAACGACACTTTTGTGTGTATATATAGCGTTTTTTTCTGAATCGGGATAATGTGGGAAGAAGTGGGATAATCCGAGATGACAGCCGCCGATTGCCCCCGCAATTTTCTGACGACCAAGCGCGGGGAAATGTGTATCATGGCAGCTACAAAACACGCCCAAAAAGTTTTGACTTTGACAAATAGGGGGTATATTTGGGGGTATTTTGATGATTGCTGAAAATAATATATATAAATATCAGAATCTTAAACATTCAGTTTTAGTCTCTCCGTCCACCACACTATAAAATCTAACCGCTTTCGAGCGGTTATTTTTTCGTCTTTTTTTGGCTGATAATCTGTAAATTGTCCAAAGAAGAGCGGTATTGCCAATGTTGATTGTCGGTAATGGTTTGGTAGACACGGTTTATCGGTGCATCGAATATGGTTGTTTTGCTGAGTCGGTGTGTTTTGGGGAGCATTAAGCTGATGAGATGGGGTAGGACAAGCAAGCTGATGGGAAGTAAAACCGAATAAATCAGTATCTTCATTTCTACACCTGTTTGATGGAAAAGGTCGTCTGAAAAACGTTGGAGCGAAATTCGTTCTGCCCGTTTTCAGACGACCTTTTTTGTTTTTACCGCTTTGGCATCGATATCCTGAGCCGTTTAATTGATTTCAGGCTGCGGGACTTTGTGTTGGACGGCGTAAACGGCGGCTTGGACGCGGCTGCTGAGGTTGAGTTTGCGCAGCAGGTTCTGGACGTGGACTTTGACGGTGGATTCTGCCAAGTCCAAATGGCGGGCGATGACTTTGTTGCTGTGTCCGGCGGCGAGGTAGCCGAGGATTTCGAGTTCGCGCGGGGTGAGGGTGGAGAGTGCCTGGTCGGTGCGCGGTGCGGACGGGGAAATCAGGGATTGGACGAGGCGGGTGGTCATTTCGGGAGAGAAGACGTTGTCGCCGTCCACGGCTTTGCGGATGCTGTCGAGCAGGAAGTCGGCGTTGATGTTTTTCAGCAAAAAGCCGCGCGCGCCGATGCGCATGCATTCGGTCAGGTCGTCGCTGTCTTCGGAAACGGTCAGCATGATGACGGTTTGGTTTGGGTTGACGCCCAAAATTTGTGCCAGTGCTTCGCGACCGTTCATAACGGGCATGTCAAGGTCGAGTAAGACGACGTCGGGTTTGAGCTGTTCCGCCATTTTGACGCCGGACAAACCGTCGGCAGCTTCTCCGATGACTTCGAAGTCGCTTTGACGGGAGAGCAGGGCTTTGATGCCGCTGCGGAAGAGTGTGTGGTCGTCAATGAGGATGATTTTAATAGTCATGGGTCGTTCTCTTGTGTTGCGGTAAGGTTAAGGTAACGGTTGTGCCTTGTTCGGGCTGGGATTGGATGTCTAGGGTGGCATTGATGCGGCGGGCGCGTTCTTGCATGATGCCGAGACCGACATGTTCGCCGGAGAGTTTGTGCAGGTGTTGCAGGTTAAAGCCGATACCGTCGTCTTCGATGCTCAGGGTAAAGTTTTGTTGGTTGAGCATGCTGATTTTGACGTGTTGGGCTTTGGCGTGTTTGCGGATGTTGGACAGGCTTTCTTGCAGGATGAAGATGATTTGCAGCTGTTCGTCATCATTCAGTGTGCGGCCGTCGTCCTGCCATACTGTTTCTACATTGATTTTGGTTTGGCGTTTAAACCTGGACAGCAGGGTGGTTACGGCTTCCGGGAAGTCTTTGTTGCTGATTTTGGTTCGGAAATTCAGCAGGAGTTCGCGCACGTCTTCGTAACATTCTTGCACGCCGTCTTTGATGAAGCGGATGTTTTCTTCGGCTTGTTCTTTCTGGTCGGCATGGAACGCGCTTTCCAGCATTTGAACTTGAAGATTGAGGAAGGTCAATGCTTGGGCGATGCTGTCGTGCAAACCTTGGGCAATCAGGTTGCGCTCTTGGAGTACGGCAAGCAGGCGCCGCTCTTGTTCGAGACGGCTGCTGGCGATGGATACACCTAATTGACCGCATAATGTATGCAGGAGTTCGTTGTCGTTGTCGTTAAGTGTGGGGTCGTCTGAAAAATATAGGGTCAGGATGCCGAGTTCTTCTTCTTGATAGGTGATGGGAAAAACGACGGTATGTTTGAATAGGGGTGTTTCTTCTTCAGGTTGGGTTTGTTCGGTATCTGAATCTCTGTCTTCGGCTTCAGACAGCCCGATGGAGGCAATAAGGTTTGTGTTTTTACGGTCGTTGTCTAAAAGGCGGATGCTGCCTGCGCTTGCGGAAACTGCAGGCAGGGTCCGTGCGAGGAATTCTTCTGCCGCTTCGCGCGGGGTTAGGGTTTGGTGCAGGTCGCGCGTGGTTTGGTAGAGCAGGGTCAGGTCACGGTTTTGACGGGCGAGGTCTTGGGTTTGTCTGGCGACTTGCCCTTCCAAATCGGTATAGAGGACTTTCAGACGACTGCTCATTTGATTGAAGCCTTTGCTGACTTGCGCAAACTCTTGAATTTGTTCGGTATCGATTTGTACGCCGAATCGGCCTTGGCTGATGGTTTCCACGCCGTCGCGCAGGGTTTCAAGCGGACGGATAATCCAAGCGTAGTGCCATACGATCATTAAACCTGCGGCGACAAAAATCATCAGCATCATCGCCATTTGGAAACGGCGCAGCCATAAGGTGTTTTTTTCGTTGGCGTTTTCCAATGCCTGTAAGAACAATTCGATATTGCCGGCAAAGCGGTAGAGTTCGATCTGCGTCGGTCTGCGGTAACGTTTCAACGCGGGTTGGATGTTTGATTTCCAGTCGATTAAGAGCATGGATTGGATCAGGCCATAGGCCGGCGGTGTTTCCGAAGGCATCAGGGGATAGATGGCATCGCTTTGGGTAATGCGCAGGAGTGTTCCTTCAAATTCGCGTAATTGGTTGTCGATTTGCGCTTGCGGGGTGCGTTCGCTTGCCATATAGGCCAAACGGTAAACCTGCATTCTCAAGCTTGCGGCATCATCAATGACGGTGGCTGCGTTTTCCAGCCTCAGCGATAAAATCAGGGTCAGGATGACGGACAATAAAGCCGAACCAACCCATAAGACAGTCAGCAGTTTTAATCGTGAGGACAGGCTCAGGCCGCCTGAAAATAGGGTTCGTAAGCTCATGGAATAAAGGAAGGGCGTTTTGTTGCCAAATGTTATAAACATATCATCCTTTAGGCGGGGAAACAACCTGTCCGAAGGGGAATTTGGTGTGAATGAGGTGATATGCGCTTTAATGTAAAATCGTGTTATGATAAAATTCACTTTATATGAATTTTATCGCGGGCAACCGTCTTTTCAGACGACCTGGGATGATGTGCCGATTTCGCAGGGAATCGGTAGGAACATAACACCTATGAATTAAAAACATAAGAATCAGCCGATTAACAGTATGGGCACACAAAACCAGCGACTTCACAAAGGACTACCAAAATGAAAACCTTCGCATTGATATTGGCCGGCGGGCAGGGAGAGCGAATGGGAGGGACGGATAAAGGATTAGTATTGTGGCGTGACAAACCTTTGATTGATCATGTTATTGAAGCGTTGCGTCCGCAAGTTGAACACATTGCCATCAGCGCCAACCGGAATCTGGAGGAATATGCTCGCCGTAGTGCACATATTTTTGCCGATTCGCGCCAATGGCAGCATTTGGGACCGCTGGCGGCTTTGTGTACGGCTGCCAATGATTTGCAGATTGCGGCGGCGGATTGGCTGCTGGTGGTGCCGTGCAATATGCCTGCGCTGCCGCCTGATTTGGTGGCTAAATTTGAAACGGTTTCCAAACGCACGCCTTTGTGCAATGCGTTTTATGTGGAAACACCGGTCACGCCGCATTACAACGTAATGTATATCCGTCCGCAAATCCTGCAAAGCACCGTCCCGTATCTGTATTCGGGGATGAAAACCTTGAGCGGCTGGCTGCATCAGCAACGGGCGAGATCGGTGCATTTTGGTTCGGAACATGTTTTTTTCAGCTGCAATACGCAGGAAGATTTACGGGGGCCGCTTTAAGCTTTAAGCATTGCACTTTGGTTTTTATAGTGGATTAACTTTAAACCAGTACGGCGTTGCCTCGCCTTAGC
>CAKARM010000016.1:0-14782 GCA_916720585.1 uncultured Neisseria sp. | reverse complement strand
GCCGCGCCTGCCGCTTGGGCGCTGGTGGACATCTGGCTCGACCTGCGCCACGACACAAGCAGCGGCTACGCACCGAAAGTCGGCGAGATTGATGCGTTTGAGCGCGGAGCATAAATTTTCAGACGGCCTCCGCATCCGATTTAAACCGCTCCTCTGTTTCCCAACCATCGCACCGGCCGGAATCCTGTTTTCAACCAAGCCGTTTCTTTTCAGACGGCCTTTTTTCTTCCCGACATACCGATTTTATGCTGCTCGACCTCAACCGCTTTTCCTTTTCCGTCTTCCTGAAAGAAGTCCGCCTGCTGACCGCCCTTGCCCTGCCCATGCTGCTGGCGCAGGTCGCGCAGGTGGGCATCGGTTTCGTCGATACCGTGATGGCGGGCGATGCGAGTACGGAGGACTTGGCGGCGGTGGCGTTGGGCAGCAGCGCGTTTGCCACGGTTTATATTACGTTTATGGGCATTATGGCGGCGCTGAACTCGCTGATTGCCCAGCTTTACGGCGCGGGTAAAACCGACGAAGTAGGCGAAACGGGGCGGCAGGGGATTTGGTTCGGGCTGTTTTTGGGGATTTTCGGCATGGTATTGATGTGGACGGCGATTACGCCGTTCCGCAACTGGCTGACCTTGAGCGATTATGTGGAAGGCACGATGGCGCAATATATGTTGTTCACCAGTCTGGCGATGCCGGCGGCAATGGTGCACCGCGCCTTACACGCCTACGCTTCCAGCCTGAACCGCCCGCGCCTGATTATGTTGGTCAGCTTCGCGGCGTTTGTGTTGAACGTGCCGCTGAACTATATTTTCGTTTACGGCAAATTCGGTATGCCCGCTTTGGGCGGCGCTGGCTGCGGATTGGCAACGATGGCGGTGTTTTGGTTCAGCGCGCTGGCGTTGTGGATTTATATCGCCAAGGAAAAATTCTTCCGCCCGTTCGGACTGACGGCGAAATTCGGCAAACCGGATTGGGCGGTGTTCAAACAGATTTGGAAAATCGGCGCGCCCATCGGGCTGTCTTATTTTTTGGAAGCCAGCGCATTTTCGTTTATCGTATTTTTGATTGCGCCTTTCGGCGAGGCTTATGTGGCGGCGCAGCAGGTCGGCATCAGTTTGTCGGGGATTCTCTATATGATTCCGCAAAGCGTCGGCTCGGCAGGGACGGTACGCATCGGTTTTTCTCTGGGGCGGCGCGAATTTTCGCGGGCGCGTTATATTTCGGGTGTGTCGCTGGTGTCGGGCTGGGTGCTTGCCGTGATTACCGTGCTTTCATTAGTATTATTCCGTTCCCCGCTGGCAAGCATGTACAACAAGGATCCGGCGGTTTTAAGCATCGCCGCCACCGTCCTGCTGTTCGCCGGTTTGTTCCAACCGGCAGACTTCACCCAATGTATCGCGTCCTACGCCCTGCGCGGCTACAAAGTCACCAAAGTACCGATGTTCATCCACGCCGCCGCCTTTTGGGGCTGCGGCCTGCTGCCGGGCTACCTGCTCGCCTACCGTTTCGATATGGGCATTTACGGCTTCTGGACGGCATTGATTGCCTCGCTCACCATCGCAGCCATCGCCTTGGTGTGGTGCTTGGAATTGTGCAGCAGGGAGATGGTCAGATCGCATAAGGCCGTCTGAAATTTCTTTCAGACGACCTCCATTGATATTTCATTTACGACTTATTCACTTTTAAGGGGAAAAAATGTTTTCAACTTCTATTATAGAAAAACTTGCTTACTATGTTTATTGCTTGATTGACCCTAGAGACGGCAATATTTTCTATGTAGGTAAAGGCGTGGGCAATCGCGTTTTCCATCATGCCTTAGGTTCATTACAAGAAACAGAAACGCCAAGTGATAAAATTGCCTTGATTAGGGAAATACATAAAAGCGGAAACCAGCCCGTGTATTACATTCTGCGGCACAACATCCAAACAGACAAACAGGCTTTTGAATATGAAGCGATGGCAATAGACCTACTCTCCCTAGTCAAACCGAGCCAGCAGCCGCTGACTAATATTCAAGGCGGCACGCATTCTTCTGAAGTAGGATTGATGAGCTTGCCCGAATTAAAACGAAAATATGATGCGCAAGAATTAAAAACTGATAAACCTATTGTTTTAATTACGATTAATAACGAATACGAAAAACTAAAGAAAGACATTAGATCTGGGAATATTCCTGAAGCCAATAGGGATAAGGAAATTTACGAACGCACACGGAAATATTGGAAAATCGGAAGCCGACGTGAAAAAGCAAAATATGCAGTTGCAGTCTATCGCGGTTGGACATTGGCAGTGTATGAAATCGAAAGATGGATTTCTGCCGACGATATTATTCAAGGCCGTTGGATGTTTGAAGGCAAGCCGTTACCAGAAGGCTCCGACATTTATGAAGAAATCGTGAATAAGCTGACCTATTCTTCCGAAGAAAACTATAAAGCGCCCCAAAACCCCATTACCTATCGTAATTGTTAAATAGTTAGTTTTCAGACGACCTGAATCCTCCATAAAATCACAAATTATCATGCAACCCATCCAATACCAAACCGACCTCACCCCCTACAACACCTTCGGCCTTCGCGCCCAAGCCCAAGCCTTTATCGCGCTCGAACACGCTGACGAGTTGCGCGACGTCGTCCGACTGCCCGAGTTCGACCGCAATACCGTTTTATGGCTCGGCGGCGGCAGCAACATCCTTTTAATGCAGGATTACGCCGGACTGGTCGTACATATGGAAAACAAAGGCATACGCGAGATTGCGCGTTCAGACGGCCTCGTTTACATCGAAGCGCAAGCAGGTGAAATTTGGCACGATTTTGTCCTGCACACTGTCGCGCTGGGTTTGAGCGGTCTGGAAAACCTGAGCCTGATTCCGGGCACGGTCGGCGCGTCGCCCGTGCAGAACATCGGCGCATACGGCGTTGAGGCGAAAGACGTGATTCACAGCGTGCGCTGCTTCGATTTGGATACGGAAACCTTTGTCGAGCTTTCCAATGCCGACTGCCGCTTCGCCTACCGCGAAAGCCTGTTCAAGCAGGAAGGCAAAGGGCGTTATGTGATTGTTTCGGTCGTATTCGCCCTGAAAGAGCGTTTCGAGCCGAATTTGGGTTACGGCGATTTGGCGGCCGCCGTTGCCGAACGGAGCGCGGGCAGAATGCCGACGGCGAAAGACGTTTCCGATGCAGTGTGTGCAATCCGCAACAGTAAACTGCCTAATCCTAACGTACTTGGTAATGTCGGCAGTTTCTTTAAAAACCCCGTCGTCAGCGCGGAAAAAGCCGCGTCCCTGTTGCAACAGCATCCGGATATGCCGCGCTATCCGCAGCCCGACGGCTCAGTCAAGCTTGCGGCAGGCTGGCTGATCGACCAATGCTGTCTGAAAGGCTTCCAAATCGGCGGCGCGGCGGTACACGACAGGCAGGCTTTGGTTTTGGTGAACAAAAACAATGCTTCTTCAGACGACGTCTGGCATCTGGCGCAACATGTCTGCGATACAGTATTTACTCGATTTCAGGTAGAATTACACGCCGAACCCAATTGGCTGCCCGCTTCGTTCAGCCTGTAAATCCAAGGAGTATGCCCGTGACCCGCATTGCAAAAACCAATACTTACACCCGCATCATCGACGCCAGCCTGACGCTCTTCAACGAGGAAGGCGAGCGCAACATCAGCACCAACCATATTGCGGCGCATTTGGGCATCAGTCCGGGCAATCTTTATTACCACTTCCGCAACAAAGACGAAATCATCGTCCAACTGTTCAAACGTTACAGCGAAGCCCTGCTGGCATACCTGAATGAAGCCGTGTTGCCGTCCGATGTGGAAGATTCCATCAATTATATGGCGGGCATTTACGACGTCATGTGGGAATACCGCTTCCTGTTTAGCGACGTAAACACCCTGCTTGCGCGCAGTGCCGAACTATTGGGCGAACACAATACCTTCACCCAAGCCAAAGTCTCCCCGCTCTTGGTCAACCTGCTCACCCAGCTCAACGGCCTGAACATCATCCAAGCCGACCAAACCGCCATGAACGACCTCGCCGTCAATATGTGGATGGTCACGAAATACTGGTTCGACTTCGACAGCTCCCTACGCGGGCGCACCAAGCTGACCGAAGACTCCAAAGCACGCGGCATCCGTCGTACCTTAAGCCTCCTGCGTCCCTACCTCTTGCCGGAACACCGCGAGGAATACGACCGGAAAATAGGCGGTGCGCAGTCATAATTTCCATGCCGTCTGAGCCTATTTCCAGACGGCATTCATCTATAAACATGATACATACCCCTCCTTCCGCCTCCCCCGACGCATCTATCTTAGGCCTAGGCTATCTCGGCCGCCCTTTGGCGCAGAAACTCTACGAAAACGGCAGCCGCGTCGCCGCCGTCAAGCGCAGCCTGACTTCGGACGATATTAATCTGCCCATACACCTCGACACCCTCGATCTCAATCAAGACAACGTGTTTCAAAGCGCGAACCTTGCCCGCGATACAAGCTTTTGGCGGCACCACGCCGACAAACCCGTTTGGTTCTGCCTCTTGCCGCCATCCTCGCTGACGCATTACGCCGATACCGTCAAACAATGGGCAGAACTTGCCCGGGCGTGCAACGTGCAACACCTAATTTTCACGAGCAGCACCAGTGTTTACGGCAATAAAGCGCGCGAATGCGACGAAACTTCCGCACCCGATCCGCAAACCGAGTCCGCCCGCCAAATCCTCGCCGCCGAGCAATACCTGCTCGACAGCGGCGTACCAAACATCGACATCCTGCGCCTGGGCGGGCTTTATTGCGCCGAACGCCATCCCGTCAGCCGCCTCGTTCAAAAGCAAAACATCCAAGGCGGTAACCAGCCCGTCAATATCGTCCACCGCGACATCGCCGTCGAAACCCTGTTTCAGACGACCCTCCACCCAAACGGCAGACGCATCCGCAACATCGTCGAACCGCGCCACCCGACCCGCCGCGATTTCTACACCGCCGAAGCCGCCAAACTCGGCCTCCCGCCGCCCGATTTCGCGCCCGACGATACCTGCGGCGGCAAAATTGTAAATACCGTTTCCGCCGACGGATTAAGCCTGTAAAATTGGCGCTCCGCAACCGTTTCAGACGACCTTTCGGCAGCGGCAAAACCAAAACCAAAAAACACAGTCTTACTTAACAACCCCAAGCCCGAAAGTATCGAGAACACCCTATGTCCGCCCTATTTCCCGTTATCAACCACCTGATACAGCAAAATCCGGAACATCAACAAGACCTGTCCCGCCTGTCAGGCAAAACCCTGAGCCTCAACCTCGCCGGATTCGGACTGACCGGACGCATCAATCACGACGGCTTCCTCGAAACCGCCGACCAACCCGCCGACACCCTCATCACCTTCCACCAAAGCGCCATCCGCAAAATCCTGACCGGACAAGAACCTGGTGTCGGCGACATCAGCCTCGAAGGCGACCTCATGCTCGGCATGACCGTCCTGCCCATCCTCGGCAGCCTGCGCTACTACGCTTCAGACGACCTCGCCCGCATCTTCGGCGACTCACTCGCAGGCAGCATCAGCGAACGCGCCGCCAACATCGGGCAAACCGTCAAAAAAATCGGACAAAGCATAGCCGAGCAAATCAGCGATTTTTCCCGCGAACCCGAATCCCCCGTTATCGACGCCGCCACCCTGTCCGTCTGGATGGAAGAAGTGGACAAACTGCGCGACGACGTCGCCCGCCTCAACGAACGCCTCGACCGGCTCGAACGCGACATCTGGATAGACTAATTTTCAGACGACCCCATGCCTATGAACAGCCCGTTTCACAACATCGGTATCGTAACCCGCCCCAATACCCCCGAAATCCAAAACACCGCCCACACCCTCATCCACTTCCTGCAGGGACACGGCCTCACCGTCTATCTGGACGAAATCGGCATAGAAGAACGCTGCATCTATGTTCAAGATACCGTCGGCTGCCACATCGTCAGCAAATCCGACTTGGGCAAACACTGCGACCTCGTCATCGTCCTCGGCGGCGACGGCACCTTCCTCTCCGTCGCCCGCGAAATCGCCCCCCGTACCGTGCCCGTTATCGGCATCAACCAAGGGCATTTAGGCTTCCTCACCCAAATCCCCCGCGAAAACATGACCGAAGAGCTGCTGCCCGTCCTCGAAGGCAAATACCTGCCCGAAGAGCGCATCCTCATCGAAGCCACACTCGTCCGCGACGGCGAAACCATCCACCGTGCCCTCGCCCTCAACGATGCCGTCATCTCACGCGGCGGCGCCGGACAAATGATCGAGTTCGAAGTCTTCATCAACCAAGAATTCGTCTATACCCAACGCTCCGACGGCCTCATCGTCTCCACCCCCACCGGCTCCACCGCCTACTCGCTTGCCGCCGGCGGCCCCATCATGCAGGCAGGATTGCACGCCTTCACCCTCGTGCCCATCTGCCCCCAATCCATGACCAACCGCCCCATCGCCATCCCCGATACTTCCGAAATCGAAATCCTCGTTACCCAAAGCGGCGACGCCCGCGTCCATTTCGACGGACAATCCTTTATCGACGTACAAAACCTCGACCGCATCATCATCCGCCGCTACCACAACCCCCTGCGCATCCTCCATCCCACCGACTACCAATACTTCCGAACCCTGCGGCAAAAGCTGCACTGGGGCGAACAGCTCGTATAAAAACAAAAGGTCGTCTGAAACCCGATTGCCCAGTTTTCAGACGACCTCATCAACCCACAAACCCTTCCCCCATTCCCAAACCAACACCATTCCTATCTAACTACAAACGGACAACCCAAACCACGCATCCGCCCTTTATCAAAAACGTCCCCAATCATGAACCGACAAAAAATCTACCTCCTGCTGACCGCCCTTTTCACCCTAATCTTCATCGGACTCATCATGCTCGGCGGCTACCTGCTTTCCATCCAAAGCAAACAATTCGCCGTTGCCGCCTTCCTGTTCGCCTTCGGCGCCGTCTTCGCCCAAATCGGCAGCCTCGCCCTTTATATCCGCCATAAAGCCCGCGCCCAAATCATGCGCTCGCAACAAACCGAATCCCATTAAGGAAAACCCATGTTCGACAAAATCGTCCTCGCCAGTGGTAATGCAGGCAAACTCAAAGAATTTTCACGCCTTTTCGCCGATTTGAACATCGAAGTCCTGCCGCAATCCCAGTTCGACACGCCCGAATGCCCCGAGCCGTACCACACCTTCGTTGAAAACGCTCTCGCCAAAGCCCGCCACGCCGCCAAACACAGCGGACTGCCCGCGCTCGCCGACGACTCCGGCATCTGCGCTACCGCATTAAACGGCGCACCCGGCGTCCTCTCCGCCCGCTATGCTGGAGCAAATCCCAAATCCGATGCCGCCAACAACAAGCGCCTTTCAGACGAACTCGCCTACCAAGCCGACAAAAGCTGCTACTACGTCTGCGTCCTCGTCCTCGTCCGCCACGAAAACGACCCGCAGCCCATCATCGCCGGAGGCATCTGGCGCGGCCAATGGCAGACAGAAGCCGCAGGAACCTACGGCTTCGGCTACGACCCGCATTTCTACCTGCCCGAACACAACTGCACCGCCGCCGAGCTTGATCCCGAAATCAAAAACGCCGAAAGCCACAGGGGGCAGGCGCTGCGGGAATTGTTGAAAAAAATCGAAGCCCTCTGAACAACAAAAACGTCGTCTGAAAACCCGACACACCGTTTTCAGACGACGTTTTTCATCCCGTTTATCCGTAAAACGCACCACCAAAGGAACAAAACTTATAAAATTTTTTCAAAAACTTATAATATCCAAAAAAACAGCAAATATCCTTACTCAAAAATCCCCATCATAAAAACATAAAACACATTCTACAAACCACTCCTTGAAGTATTGATTACTGTCCGCCTCTGATGGACAGCCTGTTAGTTATAAAGACAATACAAGGAGTCATCACATGAGAAACTACCCCTTCAAAACCATCGTCGCCTGCCTCAGTATTTTGTGGCACAGCCCGCACCTGTGGGCAGCAGATGCGGCTACCCCCAACACCGCCGTCCTCGACACTATCGAAGTCCGCGGCAAACGCCTGACCAAAGACCAAAAAGGCGAAGCGCAGCAATACAGCAAAAACGTTTCCAACGCCTACCTCGGCAAAGAATACCTCGAACGCTACCGCCCCGATGCCGCCGGCGACATCCTCAAGGGGCTCAACGGCGTATACAACATGAATACGCGTACGGCAGGTAGCGCAATTACGCCCAATATCCGTGGTATTTCAGGAAAAGGGCGCATTCCCGTAACCATAGACGGTATTGAACAAACAGTTGATGTTTGGCAAAACAACTACGGCATTTCCGACCGCAATTATATTGATCCCACACTTTTACGCAGTATCTCGGTAGAAAAAGGCCCGTCGATGACACGCGGTGTCAAATCAGGGGTGGGCGGTTCGGTCGCCATTCAAACCATCGAACCTGAAGACATTGTTCCCGAAGGAAAAAAATGGGGGATACAAATTAAGGGCAGTTTTTCCGACAATACAGTAAAGCAGCCAGAAAGCCTTCTTAAATATAAAGGCTGGCCCGATTATCGCACCCTTCCAGGCAACCCTACTGCCGATGGTGCCATCGGAACAATAGGCAACGTTTTAGAAGACCCTTCAGGACAAAGCCGTTACTACTATGGATTGCAATTTGAAGACCGATACCGCATAACCCGTTTCCGCAACCACAAACTGAGGAATTTTAAAAACGATCGTTCGGGTATGTTTTCGGCTGCATTTAAAACCGATATTTCAGACGGTCTGATTGCTTACAGTATCCGTGAAAAAGGCAATTATTTCGCCGGCAAACACGCGGCGGGCGGTTATCTTAATAATCCGGTGTACAAAAACGAAGATTCAGGCCATACCAATACCACTGCCAGCATGGTTCCCAATATGGCACGGTTTTATCGCCCAGGAAGAGAAGTAGTCAACAGTAATATTTCCAGCAAAAGTCTATTATTGAAAAATAACTGGCATCTTCCTGCCAATCAAAAAATCAGCCTGTCCTATATGCAGACCAGAGTGGATTTCGGTGAACACAACCCCTTCTACAGCAACCTTGCGCAAGGATATAGCGACGATTTTTTCAATATCGGCGAACAATATCGCGAAGCCGCCATGCAAATGATGCCGATACAAGGTATGGAATCGAATATCCAAAATAAAAGCTATAAAATCGGCTACGGGTGGAAACCCGAAAACAACAGTTGGATAGACCTGAATGCCAACATCTGGCGTACCCGCACCCGCAGCACGCGCTATCAGAACGGTGCCACAGATTTATATGTCGATTACCCCGACAGCGATTACGATAACTGGATACGTTGTTCGCGCGGCGAAATTCCATGGACGATGGCATTTCATAACATGAACTGCAGCCAAATGATGGCCGAAGGCCTGATACCCGATAAAGAGCCATCAAAAAAACCTTACGACGGCGATCCAAAGCTGGACGGCTACCGTGTCAAAGCCGCAGCAGAACAACGCACCCGTTCGGTACGTACCGGTGCAGACCTCAGCAATCGCTTTCGTTTGGGTGATACTTTGTCCATGACCCTTTCTGCCAATGTGCAACATGAAAAACTGAATGAATTTACAGAACAATACAATAATGACTTGGATTTCGACGGCTTAAGCAATGCCGCAAGCGGAATGACCGCCCTCTCCGGTCCACGTTCCGGCCGCCGCCACGAATGGGGCGCAGGAATGGTATTCGACTGGCAGCCGACAGACCGTTTGAATATTCAGGCAGGCATACGCTACAACAAATTCTGGAGCTACGACGACATACTCGCCCAAAAACGCAAAGAGCGTAAAGAATCCTTCTACTCCATTACCAAAGGTAATGAAGGATACATTATCGGAACATACCTGCCCTACTATAAACTTATCGAAAATCCTCAAGAAGTTGCCGATTATTTTGCCTATGACAACGCACCGACAGGCTCGGACGAGCAAGAAAAACTCGGTCAAAAATTTGAAAAAAAATACGGCTATCTTTTCAGCTCCAGCAACAATATATTACGCAATCCAAAAGGCAACCCTGCTTATGACACGGGAGAACCCCAAGCACTCTACCGCTTGGAACAGGCATATACCCCCTTCCGCAACGGCAGATTTGAGGGTCCGGTTTTCCCAGACGGGATGTTTGACGAAAAAATCGCCAATCCCCAAGGACAAAACGGAAATTTTTACAAATACCTAATCCAACGGCATACTGATACCGCTGCCACAACAGACTATGAGGACAAAAAAAAGAATTACCCGATAGAGGCCGGAGACATGATAAAAGAAACGAAAAACCTCGCAGCAGACAGCGACGAAAACTGGCCCTCCCCCAAACACCTCAGGGCGCATGCTTGGTCTCCCATGCTTGCCCTCAGTTACAACCTGACGCAAAACGGGCGGCTACACCTGAGGTGGGCGCAAGCAGTACGTTTTCCCACCATATACGAAGCCACTACCACCAATTCGTCGTGGGCGGACGCTTATTCCCAAGAATTTGATTTGAAGCCCGAACGCAGCACCAATTGGGAAATCGGCTATACCTACAACTTCGCCCCTCGTTTCAAACGCCTGCGCCACGGCGACATCCGTCTGACCTACTACAACAGCGTGATAAAAAATGCTATCGAGCTGTCGTCTGAACGCAACCTCCAACAATACGACAAACGCCTTACCAGTGGTATCGAACTTCAAAGCCGCTTCGACAGCGAGAAATGGTTTGCCTCACTGGCTGCCAACTACCGCCTGAAACAGCAGACCTGCGACAAAGCCACCGTATTCAACTATGATTTATATATCAACCGTATTCCTGTCTGCGTGGATGGAGGATTCGGCGCAACCCGCTTCCATCAAAGCCGCCAACCAAAATATTCCATCAATCTCGATATCGGAACCCGCCGATTCAACGAAAAATTGGAATTGGGCCTACGCGGCACTTATCACAGCAAAGCCGAAAACAAACAACAGGACAAGCTGGCCAAAAGCGGCTTGGCACGCATCTACGAAGCGACAGGCCGCCCCTACCACTGGCGTTCCGCCTTGGTTTTGGACGTTTACGGACGCTACAACTTCGGCAAAAACCTGAGCATGAACTTCAGCGTCAGTAACCTGACCAACCGCTATTATCTCGATCCCATGTCCAACGTTCCCATCCCCGCACCGGGACGGGCGGTTACCGTCGGGTTTACAGGCAAATTCTGACGGGGCAATGCTTGAGAGGTCGTCTGAAAATTTCAGACGACCTTTCGATTTAAAATTTACAAAAAAACAAAATAAAATAAATCAACGGTTGATAAATTCGACTAACGGTATTAATATCTATTCTCAATACAAAAAAAGATAAAACTTACAAAAAATTTTCAATATTTTCTAAATTTAATTTAGTCACTTCACTACTCAAATAAAGAACAAAGATAGGTTTCCAATTCAAGCCTCCTGCCGCAAAATTTTGCGCCCTAACGCAAAACGGTCGTGCTGTTCCGCAAACGGCATATTCTTTACTAAAAGGTGATAGCAATGAAACTGAAATTATTGGTCACAGCTTTAGCTTGGGTCGTATCTGCAACCGTCCATGCCACCCCTTCAGGAGACTCTTCAAATGAATCCACCGTTGAAACAAGACTTCCTTCCACTGTCTTACCATTTGGTGCGGGTAAAGCAGCTTTGCGAATCAACAAAGGAGTAATCCGTATCAACATAGGCAACGGTCCGGTCAAATACATCAACAAAGTTCATACCAATAAACCGATTAACGGTAATAACTATAATATCTCGGTAAACGGCAAGACCAATCCCAAATACCTTACCCCCGCTATTGTTCCTTTAGGCAACCTTATTCCGATTCCTTCATTAAGGGATGTCAAAATCGGGCAAACTTGGTATGAAAAACGCGGCACCAATATTGATGTGTACAGCGTTCGCCGTATGGCCAAAGCAGGAACACTGCCTGAATTCGGCAGCCTAGTTATCGGTCAAGTCAAAAACCTGCCCGACGGCAGCGGGGTTTATTTCGGCGAATGGGCACCGCGAAAAGGCGGTACCGTTCCGGACAATGATACCAACCTGAACATGGCCGACGCCCGCCGCACAGTATGGTATGCCGGCGACAATCCGACCGGACGGACTCAAGGCTTGGCAACGGCAACCTACGATGTGGTCGGCATCAACAAACACACGCCCGGCGCAAACGATTTCTACCGCGGCACGGTTACGGCAAAATTCGGTACGACAACTCAAGGAACAATGGGCGGCCAGATTGCGCGCGGTGCGGACAGAATCAGCTTTGACAAAGCAAAAATCGACAATACCAAAGGCACGTTTGCCGATACCGCCCAAGGTATGAAGGGGCAATTCTACGGCAAAGACGCGGCGGCAATGGCAGGTATCGCCACCCGTAAAGCAGGTGCGGCAGACGACGTGGCATTCGGCGGACGCAAGCGTTGAGGCCGTCTGAAAACATGTATTCAAAAGGATTGCCGATGGATTTTAAGGATGGGGAAGCCGATGATGTGATTCGGCTTCCCCTATATTGTGGAAACCCGAAATGAAAAACCGCGCCTGCCTGTTTGCCCTGCTGCTCCCCCTTTCCATCCCCGCCTTTGCCGACGATGACGACACGCGTATGCTGCGCGACGGGGTTCAGCGTCAAATCAGGCAGTATCAGGAAGCGGAAGCATTTTCAGACGGCCTTTCAGATGAAAGCCGCATTGACATCGGCGGCGAGACTTATCATGTGCCGCACACGGAACACGATTTGGCCTTGGGCATTTATTACGCGGTCAACGACAGGCAGTGGAACAAAGTGAGGGAATTTCTGACGCACTACCGCATCCTTTCCGGCCACAAACCGCATCTGGTACTGATGGCCGAAGGGCTGCTGGCGCGTTCGCAAGGCGATGTTTCCGGCGCGCTGGAAAAGATGAAAGCGGCGCAACAGGCTGCGCCCAGCGATGTCCGCATAGGGTTGGAACTGGCACGGCTTTACGGTGAAGACAATCAGACCCGCGAAGCAAAAGCCGGTTTCGAAAAGGTTTTGCAAGGCGGGATGCCGTCTGAAACCAAAGAGACGGTGCAAAACTATCTCGACATCCTCGACAAACGCAGCCGCTGGCACGGCGATATTTCCGTCGGGCGCGGTTACAGCGACAACATCAATCAAGGCAACGGCAAACGCGAATGCGTGGGCGAATTTATGGGCGAATGTTTCAGCTACCGCTCCCTGCCCAAGCCCGTCGGCTCGGCGTTTTGGCAATACAGCGCCGCCGCCTCGAAATCCGTTCCGCTCAAGGGCCATCACAACCTCATCCTGCGCCCTATTGCCTACGGCAGCCGATTTGACCGCGCCGACACCCAAAGCGAACCGATTGAAAAATACAGTGAAAACACCGCCCTGCTGTCCGCCGGCTACCAATACGCCGATGCCAACGACGACCTGACGCTGACCCCGTATTTCGAACATTACTTTCGCGGCGGCCGCAGCCGTTACCGCGCATGGGGCGCGGATATAAACTGGGAACGGAATTTGGGGCGCAAATGGTCGGTCAACGCCCGACTGGAAGGCAAACGGGTCAAATATCTGGAAAGCGAGCGCGGATATTACAGCGACTACAGCCTTTATACTTCCGGCGCAGGATTGGGCTACACGTTTTCAGACGGCCTCGGACTGTTCGGCGGCATCGACCTTACCCGCCGCAAGTATCCCGACGCGTTTGCCCGCAGCAGGGAATACACCGCCCGCATCGGCGGCTATAAAATTTTCGGCAACGGTATCTATCTCAACGCCGCAGCCCTTCACCGCCTCAGCCGCTACGACGAAGGCAGCTACCACACCGACGGCGAACGCCGCCGCGACAGGCAGACCATTTTTACCGCCGCTTTGGGCGCATCGAAATGGCAGTTTAAAAACATCTCTCCCGAATTAAGATTCAAGCGGACGGTCAGCCGCAGTAATTCGGATTTTTATGTTTACCGACAGAATGAAATCGCACTGAATTTGAGATACCGTTTTTAATTTATTTATTCAGAATTTCTATCCAAACCAATCACGATTTTTAAAAATTCCCGACTAGACTAAAATATCTGAAAAGTTTTCAAACGACCTTTCCTAAACCGTATACCGCCCAAATCGATCCAGATTGCTACCATCCGCCTGACCTACTACAACAACACCATCAAAAACGCCATCGATATTACCGAAAACAAAAACCTGACCCAATACGACAAGAAACAAACCAGCGGCATCGAGCTGCAAAGCCGTATCGACAGCGGCAAATGGTTTGCCTCGTTCGGCGCGAACTACCGCTTAAAGCAGCGCACCTGCGACAAATCGACCGCCTTCAACTACGACGTCTATAACAACCGCATCCCCGAATGTATCGATGGCGGTTTCGGCGCCACCCGTTTCTATCAGGCCATGCAGCCGAAATACTCGCTCAACCTCGATGTCGGCACCCGCCGCTTCAACAACAGGTTGGAACTGGGTATGCGCGGTATCTACCACAGCACCGTCGATACCGACCAACAGGACGAACTGGCGCGTCAGGGCTTGGCGCGGATTATGCAGGCATCGGGCCGCCCCTACCACTGGCGTTCCGCCTTGGTATGGGACGCTTACGGACGCTACAACTTCAGCAAAAACCTGAGCATGAACTTCAGCGTCAGCAACCTCACCAACCGCTACTACCTCGACCCGATGTCCAACGTCCCCATCCCCGCACCGGGACGGGCGGTTACCGTCGGGTTTACAGGCAAATTCTGAC